>NZ_JBIVJP010000021.1:0-194354 GCF_044750285.1 Streptomyces sp. NPDC088812
ACGGCGTCCGCCCGCCCCCATGCTCGGGGCCCCGACGGCGCCCCGCCCGGCCCTCGTGCTCGGGGCTTCGACGGCGTCCGCCCGCCCCCATGCTCGGGGCCCCGACGGCGCCCCGCCCGGCCCTCGTGCTCGGGGCTTCGACGGCGTCCGCCCGCCCCCATGCTCCGGGCCCCGACAGCGCCCCGCCCGGCCCTACGGCCCCTGCACGACCTTCTCCGCCAGGTCGACGAACGCCTTCACCGTCGCCCCCCGCAGCCGGCTCACGTCCCTGAACCGCGGGGCGGTGAGTGCCTTGTCGAAGGGGACGGGGACCACCTGGTTGACGCTGACGCCGAGGTGACCGGCGAGGGCGAGCGGGTCGCGGCGGGCCGAGGGGCCCTCGACCTCGCTGACGACGACGATCGCCTCGTCGGCGAGGCGCCAGCGCCGGGCTTCCCGCAGCCGCTGGAGCACGCGCCGGGCGGCCGCGAGGAACCAGTCGGCGGTGCCGCAGCACAGGATCAGCCGGTCGGTCAGGTCCAGGACGGTGTCGGCGGACGCGTCGAGCCGCTGCGGCGCCCAGTCGGTGAGGACGAACGAGTAGTAGGGCTCGGCGCGGGCCAGCACGTGCTCGTAGGCCTGGGTGTGGACCAGGTTCGGGTTGGAGTGGCCGGGCGGGTGGGCGGCGACCTCCAGACCGGACGGCAGACGGGTGGTGAGGGCCCGGACCTCCGCGTAGGAGGGGTCGGCCGGGAGGCCGGCGAGATCGCGGACGGTGGCCGGGTTGCGGCGCGTGAGGAAACGGTTGAGGCCGCCTTCGTGGGCCGCTCCGTCGAGGGCGAGAACGGGTTCGCCGCGCACGGAGGCGAGGAGCGTGCCGAGGACCATCGTCGTCGTGGCACGGCCGCTGTAGTGGTAGGCGCCCACCAGGGTGACCCGCCTGCCGTGGCCGAGGGGCGCACGCAGCCGGGCCAGGCGGGCCTCCGCCTCACGGCGGGCGCCGCCGAACCGGGGCAGCGGCAGGACGCGGCCGTCGGGCGGCGCGGGGGGCGCCGGGAGGGCGAGCGGGACGCGTTCCGTGGGGCGGGCGGTGACCGAGGACGCCGGCGGGACGGTGCGTTCGACGCGGGACTGGGCGATGTAGCGGGCCAGGACGTCGGCCACGTCGCCCGCGCCGGGGCGGGCGGCCGGGTCCGGGTCGAGGCAGCGCAGGACGAGGCGGCGCAGCCGCCGCCAGGTGTCGCCCTGCCACAGGTGCATGCCCTCGGGGCGGCCCGGCAGTTCCCAGCCCGCCTTGCTGCTGACGAGCTGGAGCAGCTCGCCCAGCGCGCGCACGTTGTCCTCGGGCGTCGGCAGCGGGCCCGTCCCGGCGTACACGCCGTCCACGGCGCAGTCGGACAGGTCGCCGAGGACCACCGAGCGGCGCAGCACGAAGATGTTCTCGGCGTTGAGGTCGGCGGGCACGAGCCCGTGCAGGTGGCACAGGGCGAGGGCGCCGGCGAGGTGCCAGCCGACGACCAGCGCGGTGATCTTGTCGAAGGGGGCGGTGCCCTCCGCGTGGGCGGCGTTGAAGATCTCCGCGAGGCGGGGGGCGGCGATCTGCCCGGAGCCGTCGTCGACCGGCGCCGCCGCCAGCCACGGCGGGTCGTCCTCGATCCCGGTGGCGAGCAGGGCGGGGGCGTACTGCCCGCCCAGCCGGCGCAGCGCCTCCGCCTCGACCTCGATCATCCGGGCGTGGCCGGCGGGCAGGTCGGCGCGCGGGGTCCGCACCAGGGCGGTGGAGCCCCGGTCGTCGACGCCGTCGTACTCGGTCAGACGGCGCAGGCGCCGGCGCCGGCGCAGCCGGTAGGGGCCCAGCCGCCGGGGGTCGGCGTCGGTGAGCGGGCCCCAGCCGTCCGAGGGGGCGGGTCCGTGGCCGTGGCCGGCGCCCAGGCCCTGCGTCTCCCGGTCGAAGGAGACCCCGAAGCGGGTGAGGAGCCTGCGCTCGACGCTGGTGAACGGCCGGCGCGTCCCGAACAGCTGGGCCGGGCCGTCCGGGTGGGCGAGCCAGGCCGGGAAGTCGGGCGAGTGGCCGGCGAGTTGTTCCAGGCGCCGGCCGATGCGCCGGCTGGTGCGCAGCAGTTCGGCCTGCGGCACCGCGTCGAGCAGGACCAGGCGCGACGCGTCGGAGAAGTCGAAGACCTGGTGCTTGGCGGGGAGCGGGCCGGGCACCGGCGCCGGGTGCGGGCGCATCAGACCGCCGAGGAAGACCTCCGCGAGATGGGAGGTGCGCGCCCGCCACGGGACCGCCGTCTGCACCAGCCGCATGACCGGCACGGTGAGCGGGGACACGGCGGCCAGGTGGGCGGCGAGACGGTACGCCTCCGGGGTGGCCGCGTCCCGGAAGTGCTGGGGGTCGCCCGGGTCGCCGGCCGGGCCGCCGGGGCCGTGGCGGCCGGGCGGGGCCGCCAGGGGCAGGGAGACCGTGGCGCCGGGGGAGGCCAGGAGGTGGGCCCAGGGGCGCAGGGAGGCGGCCGTCGGTTCCAGCACCGGCACCGGTACGCCGTTGAAGGCGGCGAGGTCCGGCGGGAGGACCGGGTCGGTGATCTCCCAGGACGTGTTGGCGCCGCCGATGCGCCGGGTGGTGACCTGCCAGCGTTCGGCGTGGACGCCGGAGCCCTCCCACAGGTCGGGCGGCAGGGTGTGCAGGACGGCGGTGGGGCCGCGGGAGGCCCACTGGGACAGCAGCCGGTGCAGGGCGCCGCTGCGCCAGGCCGCTCCCATGCCGTCGCTGACGACCAGGACGAGCGTGTTCCCGGAGGGGTCGCTGACCTGGCTCAGCGGTACGGGCGTGCTGTCCGGACGGAAGGGGCGGGCGTGCAGCCGCGGTTCGGGCGCGTCCCGGGTGTCCAGGCCGAGGACCCGGCTGGTCGCGAAGGCGCCCAGCCGCTCCAGCAGGGTGCGCAGTTCGGCGCCGAGGCGGTGCCACAGCAGCATCGACAGGCCGTCGTCGACGAGCAGCACCAGGTGCAGCCAGCGTTCCTGCACGGGCCGTTGCACCACGTCGGGCAGCCGGGTCTCGGCGAGTTCCGCGGCGGTGCGTTCCTCGTCGATCTCCCGGCGGTGCGGGCTGGCCCGGCGGCGGCGCAGCGGCCGCAGCGCCCGGCCCACGGCGAGTTCGCCCGCGAGGGCCTTGTCCTCGGGGACCCGGACCGGCATCGCGCGGCCCGGGTCGGGGGCGTGCCGCAGCCGGATGTCGGGCATGGGGGGCGCCGGTGCCTGCCGGGCCGCCGCGTACAGGGAGCGGCCGGTGAGGTCGGGCAGGTCGGGATCGTCGGACCGGGGCGCGGGGCGTGCCGGGCCGGTGTCGTCCGGCTCGGGGTCGGGCCGCGGCGGGGCCGGCGGGTGTTCGACGGGCCCGGTGCGGTGGAGCGGGGCGGCGGCTCCCGAGGGCAACCGCCCGGCCAGCCACAGCACGTCGAGCACCTGGTCGGCGTCCAGGTCGTGTCCGCAGGCCCGCAGCACCCGCAGCGCCTCCGCGAGCCGCGCCCCGCCACCCGCCGGACGCCCGCGGGCCGTCCCTCCGTGCCCCGGCCCTCCGTGCCCCGGCCCTCCGTGCCCCGGCCCTCCGTGCCCCGTCCTTCCGTGATCCGGTCCTCCGTGCCCCGGTCCTCCGTGCCCCGTCCTTCCGTGATCCGGTCCTCCGTGCCCCGGTCCTCCGTGATCCGGCCCCCAGTGCCCCGTCCCCCCGTCCATGGCGTCACATGGCCCCGGTGAGCTGGTGCAGTACGGCGTCCAGCAGGCCCTCGGCGTCCAGGTCGACGCCGCCGGTGCGCAGGAAGACGGCGTTGAGGAGCTGGTCGGTGGCGAGTTCACCGGGGGCGCGGCGGCGCAGGAACGCGTCGATCAGGTCGTCGGCGTCGCGCAGCGCCTCCTCGCCGAGGTGGGCGGTGACGATGGCCCGCAGCCGGGTCTCGTCCGGCACCGGCAGGTCGAGGCGGACGCAGCGCCGGAGGAAGGCGGGCGGGAAGTCGCGCTCGCCGTTGCTGGTGATGACGACCACCGGGAACTCGGCGCACTGCACGCGCCCCTGGTGCACCGTCACGGTCCCGCGGTGGTCGGCGGTCCGCACGTCGACGTCGGCCATGTCCTCGGGCAGCCGGGTCAGTTCGGGGATGTCGAAGTAGCCCTCCTCGAAGACGGTCAGCAGGTCGTTGGGCAGGTCGACGTCGCCCTTGTCCATCTCGTCGACGAGCAGGGCGCGGGGCGTGGCGGACGGCACCAGGGCGGTGCCGAGCGGGCCGAGCCGGATGAACGTGCCGATGGACGGCTCGCCCTCGCCCCGGTCGCGGCTGAGCGTCGTCTCCCGCAGCCGTCCGATCGCGTCGTACTGGTAGAGCGCCTCCTTGACCGTGGAGCGGCTGTTGATGGACCAGCGCAGCAGCGCGCCGAGGCGCAGTTCGTGGGCGACGGCGCGGGCGAGGGACGACTTGCCGGTGCCGGCCGGACCGGTGACCAGCAGGGGGCGGCGCAGATGGAGGGCCGCGTTGACGACGTCGGCGTGCTGCGGCTCGATCAGGTAGGGCAGTTCGGGCCGGACGGCCGGGGCGGGGCTGAACCGGCGCCACGGCGGTGCCGAGGGCAGGTCGACGGCACGCGGGACGCCGTCGCCGCGGAAGAGGCGCCAGTCGGCCTCGGGTACGGAGGTCATGCGCCCTCCTGGGGCTCGGTCAGGTGCAGCCGGGGCACCGTGCGGTCGGCGTCCGCCCAGGCGAGGACCGGGCGGCCGGGGAACTCCGGAGCGCGCGTCCCCCGGGCGTTGGCCCGGTAGACGCGGACTCCGTCGGGCAGTTCACGGGTGGCGACCTGCGCCATGTGCCGGACGACGTGCGACGACGAGGACGTCGTGGGGGAAGACGCCGGGGAGGCCGCCGAGGATGACACCGAGGACGGCGACTTGTCGCCCCCGCGGTCCCACACCACGACCGGTATGCCCACCGCGAGACAGATCTGAACGATGGCGTCGCGCGGGCCCGGGGGGACGTCGACGGAGACGCGGACCGTGTCCAGCCGGCCCATCAGCTCGTAGTAGACCTGGTGCGGGTCCTGGGCGGGGTCGGACACGACCAGCGTCTCGCCCGAGTCGAGCTGCCGCCACCGTTCACGCCAGTCGGGGAGGAAGCGCTCGTGCCGGTGGAGGAGCTCCGGGCAGTGCACGACCAGGGGGAACTCGACGCCGAGGACGCCGGGGACGACCTCGCCGGGCGCCTGCGCGGCCCACTCGTCGACCGGCAGGTTGAGGTCCGCCCGGTCGACCAGCACCTCTACGAGCGGCCGGCCGGCCTCCGTCGCCTCGGGCGCGAGGGTCTCCAGGACGCGCAGCAGTTCGCGCGCCGCCTGGGACGCCGAGTAGGTGGCGGAGCTGTCGGTGGACACCTGCCGGGGCCCGGTGCCCTCGTCGCACCACACCCGCAGCCGGTGGCGGCCCCGCCCGGCGCGCGTCACCCGGGCGAGCACCCGCACCCGCCGGTCCCCGGCCCGCAGCGTCCGGGCCCACTCCTGGGCGTCGGAGCGGCGCTCGCGCAGGGCCGCCAGCGGGATGCCGAGCCGCCCGGCCACACCGTCCGACCACAGCCGCAGGTCCGCCTGCCGGGGCGCGGGGCACAGCGCGGCGACGTACTCGACGACCCGGAGCAGCACCGGCACCCGCGGACCGCCGTCGTCGGAGTGGCCGTCGCCGGGCAGGGTCTCCAGCCGGTCGAGCAGCACGTCGAGGGTCTCCCCGTCGTACGGTGCGGCGACCCGCTTGGTGGCCTCGCGGACCGCTTCCGGGACCCGGGTGAGCACCGGCCGTTCGACCCGGCGCAGCAGTTGGTGCAGCCGCCGGTGCTCACGCGGCGACAGCAGCAGCGGGGTGGCGGACAGCCGTCCGGCGACCAGGGCGCGGTCGGCGGCCCGGGGGTCGCGGGGCCGCAGGATCTCCGCGAAGGCGGCCAGGGCGCGGGGCTGGAGGAGGAGGAAGGCGGCGAACTCCTCCACCGTCGGAGGCGTCACCGGGCTGCCCGGCGCGACCCCGCAGGCGTGGGCGAGCTGCCGGGCGGTGTCACCGAGGGTGTACGGCGACGGCAGCGCGTTGCGGATCGCCGCCACGAGCATGCCGTGGGCGGGGTCGTCGGACTCCTCCGGCCCGGCGGCGTCGTCCGCGTCCAGTACGCCCAGCGGCCGCAGCTCGGCCTCCACCCGCTGCCAGGGGATGCCCCAGCTCCGCCGGATCAGATGCTGCGGACTGTGCGGGACGGGCTCCCCGCCGGGGCCGCACTCCGGCATGAAGTGCGCCGCGACCAGCCCCACGACGGCGCCCTCCTCCTCCGACCACAGCGGTCCGCCGCTGTAGCCGGGGCCGACCGCCATGCCGGTGCTCTTGCCGTCGAGGTAGCCGACCGGCCCGTCCAGCGCGGCGACCCGCAGATCGGCGAAGGTCGCGCCGCGCCCGCTGCCGTGCCAGGCGCGCACCGTCTGCCCCGCCGCCATGGCGGTACGGCGGTGCGGTGCGGGCACCCCGCCCGGCGGGGCGTCCACGCGCAGCACCGCCAGGTCGCCGAGCCACTCGTCGTCGCCGTCGCGTACCGGCCCGCCGTCCGGCGCGCGGGGCGGGATCCAGTGCACCACGCGCGCGGGGAACCGTTCGTCGCGCCACGGCCCCCGGAGGTCGACCAGCACATCGTCGAGCCGGGGCACCCGGGACTCGAACATGCGCCTGCCCAGCGCCACGTTCACGACGTGCGCGCAGGTCAGCAGGGTGTCGACGGCGAGGACGACCGCCCCGCCCGCCGTCCCGCCGTCGGCGGAGCGCCGCACGGACGCGACGCACGGACCCGACTCGGCGCCGTCGGCACGGCCGACGGACTTGAACCAGCCCACGGATCACTCCGCGCCGGTCGCCGGTTTCCACGTGGCGGTGACCGTGAGGTGCGCCTGCCCGTTCCCGCCGACGATGCCCAGCTTGAGGTCCTGCCCGACCTGCACCCCGAAGGTGACGCTCAGTTCGTCCGGCGGGTCCGGCACGCCCCGCACGGAGTCGTGCACCTCCTGGATCAGCGGCCCGAGCGGTCGCAGCGCCCCGCGCAGCGCCCCGGCGGCGAGGTCGGCGACGGCCGCGCCGGCCGCCCCCACGGGCACCGCCCGGCCCATTCCCGCGGGACGGTCGTCGTCGTCCCGCACCGCAGGGGCACCCGCGGCGGGCCCGAGGAGGAATCTGACGGGAGTGCCGTCGTCTAACGCTGTGTTGATCGAGGTGGACACGACAGCATTCTGATCGACAGAGCGGGCACGTACCAGGCCTTTGCGTCAAAACGTACCGGCCGGACACCGGGCAGGGTTTCCCGGTTCCCGGTTCCCGGTTCCCGGCTCCCGGTTCCCGGTTCCCGGTTCCCGGTCCCTGGTCCCCGGCTGCGTCGTGCACATGGTCCCGGGCGCCCCGCTACCGAACACTTGCCCAGTGCTCCACCCTTCAGGGGGAGGTGTAGGGCATCCTGCCCGTAGCGGCCCGGAGGGTCGCAGCGGCACGGCTAGCATCGCCTTGCCGGACAACGAAGTTGTCCGGCCTACCGCCGGACGGGCGGGAAGTCAGGCCTGCGGAGGCCACGTAAGACCGACCCTCACCGGTCGGCAGAGGCCCGTGAAACAGGAACCCAAGGTGGTACCGCGTAGCGGTACGGACCGGAATCTCCTGCCCTCGGGCAGGAGAGGGCGTCAACGCAGCCCCCCGGCGATCTCCCCGAGGGCGGCGGCCGCCCGGCGCTGCAACCCGGGGCCGAACGTGACCCGGGTGGCCCCGAGCCCGCCGAGTTCGGCCGGTGAGGCGCCCTCGCCGACCTTGGCGAACACGTTGACCGGCCCCTCGATCCCGGCCCGCAGCAGCGGCAGCACGGCGGCCGGCGCGCCGATCGGGTACACGCAGTCGGCGCCGGCGGCGACGTACAGCGCGGCCCGTTCCACGGCCCGGTCGGGGTCGGTGACCCCCAGGACGAAGGTGTCGACGCGGGCGTTCACGAACAGCTGGTCGGCCGCCGCCGACCGCACCTCGGCGAGCCAGTCGGCGTGGGCCCGCGGGTCCTTGAGGACACCCTGGTGCGAGTCCTCGAGGTTGCAGCCCACGGCGCCCGCCTCCAGCAGCCGCTCGACCAGTTCCTTCGGCGGCAGGCCGTAGCCGTCCTCGACGTCCGCCGACACCGGCACGTCCACGGCCCGGGTGATCCGCGCGACCGCCGCGAACATCTCCTCCGCGGGCGTCCGACCGTCCTCGTACCCGAGGGCGGCGGCCACCCCGGCGCTCGGGCTGGCCAGCGCCGGGAAACCGGCGTCGGCGAGGACCCGGGCACTGGCGGCGTCCCACGGGCCCGGCAGGACCAGCGGGTCCTCGGGGGCGGGGCGGCGGTGCAGGGCGCGGAACGTCTCGACCTTGTTCACGGACGGTAACCTCCTGGCGCGATCCGGCGGGTGACCATCACCCGGTTCCAGTTGTTGATGGCGGTGATCAGGGCGATGAGGTGGGCCAGTTCGGCGTCCGCGAAGTGCTTCGCCGCCTGCTCGTACACCTCGTCCGGCACGAATCCGTCCGTGAGGACGGTCACCGCCTCCGTCAGCGCCAGCGCGGCCCGCTCCCGCTCGTCGTAGGCGTCCCCGGCCTCCTCCCAGGCGCTCAGCAGGTCGAGCTTCTTCCCGGGGACGCCGTGCTCCCGGGCGATGGCGAGGTGCATGTCGAGGCAGAACGCGCAGTGGTTGAGCTGCGAGGCACGGATCACCACGAGCTCGGCGAGCGCCGGGTCACCGAGCCCCTTCTTCGCGGCGGCGCTGAGCGCGGACAGGGCCTGCCCGACGGCCCGGTCCAGCGGCGCGGTACGCGCCCCCGCCACCTGTCCCGCCGCCCCCGCCACCTGTGCCGCCGCCCCCGCCACCTGTGTCACCGCTCCCGCCACCTGTCCCGCCGCCCCTGCCACCTGTGCCGCCGCCCCCGTCACCCGTGTCACCGCTCCCGCCACCCGTGCCGCCTCCGTCACTTGTACTGCCCCCGCTCGTAGTGACCCGGCGCCAGCCGGCAGGTCACGCCGAACCGGTTCCACGCGTTGATCACCGTGATCGCGGCGATCAGCTGCGCCAGCTCGGCGTCCTCGAAGTGCTTCGCCGCCCTCGCGTACACCTCGTCCGGCACAAAGCCGTCCGTCAGCACGGTCACCGCGTCCGTCAGCGCCAGCGCGGCCAGTTCCTTCTCCGTGTAGAAGTGCTCCGACTCCTCCCACGCGCCGAGCTGGACGATCCGCTCGACGCTCTCGCCCGCCGCGAGCGCGTCCTTGCTGTGCATGTCGAGGCAGAGCGCGCAGTGGTTGAGCTGAGAGGCGCGGATCTTCACCAGCTCCAGCAGCTTCGGGTCGACGCCCTTCCGGGCGGCGGCGTCCAGCCGGAGCATCGCCTTGAAGACGTCGGGGGCCAGCTCGGCCCAGGCGAGGCGGGGGGCGTGCTCGGGGGCGTACTCCACGGCCGTCGCTGTGGTGTCGTTCGTCGTCATACCGTCGACCCTAGGAGCGAGGCAGCCCACGGGTATGGTCCATTTCCATGGCGGAACCGTGGGCCACTCTGGGCGTCGACCTGCATCTCGAACCGACCGGTCCCGGCCTGCGCCGGGGCCTGACCGACGCCCTGCGCGAGGCGGTCCGCAGCGGCCGGCTGGCCCCCGGCACCCGGCTGCCCTCCTCCCGCACGCTCGCCGCCGACCTCGGCATCGCCCGCAACACGGTCGCCGACGCCTACGCCGACCTGGTCGCCGAGGGCTGGCTCACCGCCCGGCAGGGCTCGGGCACCCGGGTCGCGGAGGGGGTCCCCGCCGTACCCACCGGGCAGCGGGGGAGGACGGCCGTGCCGTCCCCCGGCGCGGCCTCCCCGCCCCGCGAGCTCCACCGCCCGGCGTACGACCTGCGCCCCGGCACGCCCGACCTCGCCTCCTTCCCGCGCGCGGAGTGGCTCAAGGCCGCCCGCCGCGCCGTCACCGCCGCACCCCACGAGGCCCTCGGCTACGGCGATCCCCGCGGCCGCGTCGAACTGCGCACCGCGCTCGCCGGCTACCTCGCCCGCGCCCGCGGCGTGCGCACCGACCCCGGACGCGTCCTCGTCGTCGCCGGGTTCGTGCACGCGCTCGAGGTGCTCGGCGCGGTCCTGCGGGCGCGCGGGGTCCGCACGGTCGCCGTCGAGTCGTACCGCCTCGACCAGCACGAGAGGCTCCTGACGGCGACCGGCCTGCGCACCCGGCCGCTCCCCTTCGACGGTCTCGGCACCGACCCCGTGCCGCCGGCCGACGTGGGCGCCGTCCTGCTCACCCCCGCCCACCAGTTCCCGATGGGCGTTCCGCTGCACCGCGACCGGCGGGCGGCCGTCGTGGACTGGGCGCGGCGCACCGGCGGGCTGGTCCTGGAGGACGACTACGACGGCGAGTTCCGCTACGACCGCCAGCCCGTCGGCGCCCTCCAGGGCCTCGACCCCGACCACGTCGTCTACCTGGGCACCGCCAGCAAGTCCCTCGCCCCCGGTCTGCGGCTCGCCTGGGCGGTGCTGCCGCCCGGCCTCGCCGAGGAGGCCGCGGCGGCGAAGGGCCACATCGACACCTGCGGCGTCCTGGACCAGCTGACCCTCGCCGAGTTCATCGCCTCCGGCGCCTACGACCGCCAGGTGCGCTCCGCCCGTCTGCGCTACCGCCGCCGCAGGGACGCCCTGGTGACGGCCCTCGCCGCCGCCTCCCCCGGCGCCCGGGTGACCGGCATCGCGGCCGGACTGCACGCCGTGGTGAGCCTGCCGCCCGGCGCCGAGCGGTCGGTGGTCCGGGCGGCCGCCTGGCAGGGCCTCGCCCTGTACGGGCTGTCGTACTTCCGCCACGAGGCGGCCGTGGCGGACCCGCTGGACGCCCTGGTCGTCGGCTACGGAACACCACCGGACCACGCCTGGGCGGGCGCGCTGGCCGCGCTGTGCCGGGTGCTGCCGTAGGCCCGGAGGGCGCGCGCCGGTCCGCACCGAGGACCACGCACACCCCCGCAAACCGCGCGAACGGCCTGCGGGCGGGCGGCCGGGCCCGGGCCGCCCTCCCGACGATCTCTAGGCTGACCGGCGGAAAGAGGCCCGGAGGGATCGCCGGGCCGACGCGATGGGGAGACAGGCCCGAGGGATCGCCGGGCCGCTGCGACGGGGGAACAGGACATGGCGGACACACGCAGGCGGCTGCGTTCCAGCACGGTCGTGCTCGGCGGGATCGGCGGGATGGGCGTCGTCGCGGCGGTCGTGGTGTGCGACATCGCCGGGCTCGGGCCACCGGGTCTCCCGGCCGTCGAAGCGCTGGCCCGCCTCCGGCTCACGGCCCGGCGCTACCGGATTTCATTCGCAGTGCATCGGCCTTCACTTCAGGCCGGTGGTGAAGCGAATCTGATCAGTGGCGACGCGGAGCGTCGCGGATTCAGGTCCGGCGGAGCCGGACAGCGTGGTCACCGAGGGTGGGGTGGGGAACGGATGTTCCCGGCGACATCCGGTATGGCTCGTTCGTACGCTCTTCGCATGCAGCTTCGGTACGTCTTCAGGTTGTACCCGAGCGTCGTCCAGCAGACCGCGCTGGCCAGGGCGTTCGGGTGTGCCCGTGTCGTGTTCAACGAGGTGGTCCGTGCCCGTGAGGACGCCCGTCAGGCCGGGCGGCCGTTCCCGACGGCCGGGGAGCTGTCCCGGAAGCTGATCACCGAGGCGAAGCGGACGGCCGGGCGTGCCTGGCTGGGTGAGGTGTCCGCGGTGGTGCTCCAGCAGTCCCTGCGGGACGCCGAAACCGCGTACCGCAACTTCTTCGCCTCCCTCAAGGGCACCCGTAAAGGGCCGAAGGTGGGAGCACCACGGTTCAAGTCCCGCAAGGACACGCGGCAGTCGATCCGCTTCACCGCCAACGCCCGCTGGAAGATCACCGTCGCGGGCCGTCTGGACCTGCCGAAGATCGGGGCGGTGAGAGTGAAGTGGTCCCGCACGCTGCCCGCCACCCCGACCTCCGTCACCGTCGTCAGGGACGCGGCGGGCAGGTTCTTCGCGTCCTTCGTCATCGACACCGACCCCGCCGCCGACCAGGCCCGGATGCCCGCAAGCGATCAGACCGTCGGCATCGACCTCGGCCTCACCCTCCCCCAGACTCCGTCCGGGGGGACCCCCATCGCCGTCCTCTCCGACGGCACGAAGATCGACTCCCCGCGTTTCCTGCGGCGCGCGGAGAAGAAGCTGAAGAAGGCCCAGAAGGAGCTGTCCCGCAAGCAGAAGGGATCGAAGAACCGGGCCAAGGTCCGCCTGAAGGTCGCCCGCGCCCATGCCAGGGTCACTGACGCGCGCCGCGAGTTTCACCACCAGCTCTCCACGAAGCTGATCTCCGAGAACCAAGGGATCGCCGTGGAGGACCTGTCGGTGGCGGGACTGGCGCGCACCAGGCTGGCCAAGTCCGTCCATGATGCGGGCTGGGCATCGTTCGTGAACATGCTGGAGTACAAGGCCGCCCGGTACGGGCGCACCCTGGTGAAGATCGGCCGGTTCGAGCCGACGAGTCAGGTCTGCTCCACCTGCGGGGTCAAGGACGGGCCCAAACCCCTCAACATCCGGGAATGGACCTGCAGCGCCTGCGGCACGGTCCACGACCGGGACCACAATGCCGCACTCAATGTGAAGACGGCCGCCGGACTGGCGGTATCGGCCTGCGGAGCGCCGGTAAGACCAGAACCCGTTCTGGCACAGCGCGAAGAAACAGGAAGCCACGGATTCCCGACCGGAAACCGTGCCGCGTAGCGGCACGCAACCAGTCAGGGAAGGCCAGAATCCTCGCCCTTCAGGGCGAGGAGCATGTCAACAGCAGCTCGCCCCGCTGCCCGCCTTCGACGGCAACCACGTCGTCCTCGGCGCCTGGGTCGTCGGGAACGAGTCCGCCGGCCTCGGCATCCGCGAGTCCTCCGGTCTGATCACGGACGAGTACGCCCGCTTCCTGCCCCACGTGATCCTCTAGACCAGGCCCGGAAGGTCTCGTCTGGCGGACGTGACGCCGGTTCCCGGCGGCGCGCCCGGTAGGCTTTCGAGCAGGCCGTGACTGGCGCGCTGGGATGGGACGGACCATCGGGGAGCGGCCTGACGTAACAGTGCCGTGCGCCTGGGCCAGACCGAGAACCGTGACCGCTCGCACGCCACGCCACCGGAGGCCGACGACATGCCCGAGCAGCAGCCCCTCTCCACCGAGTCCACCGCCTTCCGCGCCGCCCTGGACGTGATCCGCGCGGTCGAGCCGCGGGTCGCCGACGCCATCGGCCAGGAGGTCGCCGACCAGCGCGAGATGCTCAAGCTGATCGCCTCCGAGAACTACGCCTCCCCGGCCACCCTGCTGGCGATGGGCAACTGGTTCAGCGACAAGTACGCCGAGGGCACCGTCGGCCGCCGCTTCTACGCCGGCTGCCGCAACGTCGACACCGTCGAGTCGCTCGCCGCCGAGCACGCCAAGGAGCTCTTCGGCGCCCGCCACGCCTACGTGCAGCCGCACTCCGGCATCGACGCCAACCTCGTCGCCTTCTGGGCCGTCCTCGCCGACCGCGTCGAGGCCCCCTTCCTGGAGAAGACCGGCGCCCGCCAGGTCAACGACCTCACCGAGGCCGACTGGGCCGAGCTGCGGCAGGCCTTCGGCAACCAGCGCATGCTGGGCATGTCCCTGGACGCCGGCGGCCACCTCACCCACGGCTTCCGCCCGAACATCTCCGGCAAGATGTTCGACCAGCGCTCCTACGGCACCGACCCGGCGACCGGCCTGATCGACTACGAGGCCCTGCGCGCGTCCGCCCGCGAGTTCAAGCCGCTGATCATCGTCGCCGGTTACTCCGCCTACCCCCGCCTGGTGAACTTCCGCGTCATGCGGGAGATCGCCGACGAGGTCGGCGCCACCCTCATGGTCGACATGGCCCACTTCGCCGGCCTGGTCGCGGGCAAGGTCCTCACCGGCGACTTCGACCCGGTCCCGCACGCCCAGATCGTGACGACCACCACCCACAAGTCCCTGCGCGGCCCGCGCGGCGGCATGGTCCTGTGCGACGACTCCCTCAAGGACCAGGTGGACCGCGGCTGCCCGATGGTCCTCGGCGGCCCGCTCCCGCACGTCATGGCCGCCAAGGCCGTCGCCCTGGCCGAGGCCCGGCAGCCCGCCTTCCAGGGCTACGCCCAGCGCATCGTGGACAACTCCCGCGCCCTGGCGGAGGGCCTGACGCGCCGCGGCGCCACGCTGGTGACCGGCGGCACGGACAACCACCTGAACCTGATCGACGTCGCCACCTCCTACGGCCTCACCGGCCGCCAGGCCGAGGCGGCGCTGCTGGACTCCGGCATCGTCACCAACCGCAACGCCATCCCCGCCGACCCCAACGGCGCCTGGTACACCTCCGGCATCCGCGTCGGCACCCCGGCGCTCACCACCCGCGGCCTGGGCACGGCGGAGATGGACGAGGTGGCGGGCCTGATCGACCGCGTGCTCACCACCACCGAGCCGGGCACCACCAAGTCGGGCGCCCCGAGCAAGGCCGCCCACCTCCTGGACGCGAAGGTGGCGGAGGAGATCTCCCAGCGGGCGACGGACCTGGTCGCCGGCTTCCCGCTGTACCCGGAGATCGACCTGGGCTGAAGCGCCCCGCAGGGGGTGCGGGGAACTGCGCGATCGGCTCACCCCGATCCGCGGTTCCCCCCGCACGGAAGCCCCCCGTCTCTCTGAGAGAATGGTGAGCATGGCGAATGACCGACCTCGTGTGCTCTCCGGAATCCAGCCCACCGCGGGCTCGTTCCACCTCGGCAACTACCTCGGCGCGGTCCGCCAGTGGGTGGCCCTCCAGGAGTCCCACGACGCCTTCTACATGGTCGTCGACCTGCACGCGATCACGGTCCCGCAGGACCCGAAGGAGCTCACGGCCAACACCCGGCTGGCCGCCGCGCAGCTCCTCGCGGCCGGCCTCGACCCGGAGCGCTGCACGCTCTTCGTCCAGAGCCACGTCCCCGAGCACGCGCAGCTCGCCTGGGTCATGAACTGCCTGACCGGCTTCGGCGAGGCGTCCCGCATGACCCAGTTCAAGGACAAGTCCGCCAAGCAGGGCGCCGACCGCGCGAGCGTCGGCCTGTTCACCTACCCGATCCTCCAGGTCGCGGACATCCTGCTCTACCAGGCGAACGAGGTCCCGGTCGGCGAGGACCAGCGCCAGCACATCGAGCTGACCCGCGACCTCGCCGAGCGCTTCAACGGCCGCTTCGGCGAGACCTTCACGATCCCGAAGCCGTACATCCTCAAGGAGACGGCGAAGATCTACGACCTCCAGGAGCCGTCGGTCAAGATGAGCAAGTCGGCGTCCACGCCGAAGGGCCTCATCAACCTCCTCGACGAGCCGAAGGCCACCGCGAAGAAGGTCAAGAGCGCGGTCACCGACACCGACACGGTCGTCCGCTACGACACCGAGAACAAGCCGGGCGTGAGCAACCTGCTCACCATCTACTCCACGCTGACCGGCGCGAGCATCCCCGAGCTGGAGCAGCGGTACGAGGGCAAGCTCTACGGCGCGCTCAAGACGGACCTCGCCGACGTCGTCGTGGACTTCGTGACCCCGTTCCGGGACCGCACCCAGCAGTACCTCGACGACCCCGAGACGCTGGACTCGATCCTGGCCAAAGGGGCGGAGAAGGCACGTGCCGTGGCCGCGGAGACCCTCTCCCGGGCGTACGGGCGGATCGGCTTCCTGCCCGCGAAGCACTGAGGGCGCACCACCGCACACAGGGTGCGCCGGGCAGAGCGCTGCACATCACTTCCGCTGCGCCTGCCCACAGCACAGCCGTGGCCGTACAGTCGATAGCCGTACGACCGGCCACGGCCGTCGACGACGGGCCATGAACCCGGCAGCACATCCGGCACCACTTCCGGCACGACGACAGGAGACGACGTGGGGACCGTAACGATCGGTGTGTCGATCTCGGTCCCGGAGCCCCACGGCCGCCTGCTCCAGGAGCGGCGCGCGGGCTTCGGCGACGCCGCGGCTCACGGCATCCCCACGCACGTCACGCTGCTGCCGCCGACGGAGGTCGAGGACACCGCGCTGCCGGCCGTGGAGGCGCACCTCACCTCGGTCGCCGGGGCGGGCCGCCCGTTCCCGATGCGCCTGTCCGGCACGGGCACCTTCCGGCCCCTGTCGCCGGTGGTGTACGTCCGGGTCGTCGAGGGCGCCGAGGCCTGCGCCTGGCTCCAGCAGCAGGTCCGGGACCCCGCCGGGCCCGTCCCCCGCGAGCTCCAGTTCCCCTACCACCCGCACGTCACCGTGGCGCACGGCATCGACGAGGCGGCGATGGACCGCGCGTTCGAGGAGCTCGCCGCCTACGAGGCGGACTGGTCCTGCACCGGCTTCGCCCTGTACGAGCAGGGCGCCGACGGGGTGTGGCGCAAGCTGCGCGAGTACGCCTTCGGCGGGCCGGTGGTGCCCCCGCAGGCGGCCTGCGTGGACCGCGACTCCCTGCCCGCCCGGTAGGCCTCCACAGGGCCTACAGGGGCAGCCGGCGGAACACCCCGCGCGGCACGTGCCGCAGCACCGACATCACCACCCGGAGCATCCCCGGCACCCACACCGTCTCCGAGCGGCGCCGCAGACCCAGTTCGACGGCCGTGGCGACCGCCTCGGGGGTGGTCGCCAGCGGGGTCTCGTCCAGCCCTGCGGTCATCCGGGACCGGACGAACCCGGGGCGGACGACCATGACGTGGACGCCGGTGCCGTGCAGCGCGTCGCCGAGGCCCTGGGCGAAGGCGTCCAGGCCGGCCTTGCTGGAGCCGTAGATGAAGTTGGTGCGGCGGGCGCGTTCGCCGGCGACGGAGGAGAGCACCACCAGGGAGCCGTGGCCCTGGGCCTGGAGGGCGCGGGCGGCGACCAGGCAGGACGAGACGGCGCCCGTGTAGTTGGTCTGCGCGACACGCGCCGCGGCCACCGGGTCGCGCTCGTCGCGGGCCTGCTCGCCGAGGACGCCGAAGGCGAGCAGGACCATGTCGATGTCGCCCTCGGCGAAGACCTTGCCGAGCACGGTCTCGTGGGACTCGGGATCGAGCGCGTCGAAGGGGACGGTGCGCACCTCGGCGCAGAGGCCGCGCAGCTCGGCCGCCGACTGCTCCAGGGCGGTCGACGGGCGTCCGGCCAGCCAGACCGTGGTGGTGCGGCGGGCGATCAGACGGCGCGCGGTGGCCATCGCGATCTCGGACGAGCCGCCGAGGACGAGGAGAGACTGGGGGAGGCCGAAGGCGTCCTTCACGACAGCTCCTGAAGGGTTTCAGAGGGAGAGACGGCGGGCGAGGTCGGAGACGAACACCCCGCGCGGGTCCAGCTCCGCGCGCAGCGCGCGGAAGTCGTCCAGCCGCGGGTACATGGCGTCGAGCACGTCCGGCCGCAGCCGGGAGTCCTTGGCGAGGTAGACCCGTCCGCCGGCCGAGGCGACCTGCTCGTCCAGCTGGTCGAGGAGGGCGGCGAGGCGGGGCAGCCCGGCCGGGATGTCCAGGGCGAGGGTCCAGCCGGGCCGGGGGAAGGAGAGCCAGCCGGGGTCGGCCTCGCCGAAGCGCTTGAGGACGGCCAGGAACGACGGGCAGCCGCGGCGCGAGAGGCGGCGCACGATCGTGCGCAGGGTGTCCTCCTCGCCGTGCCCGACGACGAACTGGTACTGCACGAAGCCGCTGCGGCCGTAGACGCGGTTCCAGTGGGGGACGCCGTCGAGGGGGTGGAAGAAGGCGGAGAGCCGCTGGAGTTCGCCGGTCCGCGCGTGGGGCGCCCTGCGGTACCAGAACTCGTTGAACAGTCCCACGGTGCGGCGGGTGAGCAGCCCCTCCGGCAGCCCTTCCGGGAAGGCGGGGGCGGGCGGGAACCGGGAGGGGCGGAAGGACAGCGGGGCCCGGCGCGCACGGGCGGGCAGCGCGGCGAGGGGCGCGTGGTCGCCGCGGGTCAGGACGGCGCGTCCGGTGGCCGCTCCACGCGCGAGGAGGTCGATCCAGGCGACGGAGTAGCGGTAGCCGTGGTCGGTGGCCGTCAGCCGGGCCATCAGGTCGTCGAGGTCGCTGGCCCGCTCGGTGTCGACCCTCATGAACGTCGTCTCGACCGGCTGGAGGCGGAGGGTGGCCGCGAGGACGACCCCGGTCAGCCCCATGCCGCCGGCGGTCGCGTCGAACAGGGGAGTGCCGTGGCCGACCGTGCGGACCGAGCCGTCGGCGGTGAGCAGCTCCAGCGACCGGACGTGACGGGAGAAGGAGCCGGACACGTGGTGGTTCTTGCCGTGGATGTCGGCGCCGATCGCGCCGCCCACGGTCACGTAACGGGTGCCGGGGGTCACCGGCACGAACCAGCCGAGCGGCAGCAGCACCTCCATGAGGCGGTGCAGGGAGACGCCCGCGTCGCACCGGACGGTCCCCTCGGCGACGTCGACGGCGTGGATCCGGTCCAGGCCCGTCATGTCGAGCACGGTCCCGCCCGCGTTCTGCGCCGCGTCCCCGTACGCCCGCCCCAGGCCCCGGGGGATGCCGCCGCGCGCCCCGCAGTCCCGGACGGCGGCCACGGCCTCCTCGTACGTCCGGGGGCGGACCAGACGGGCGGCGGTGGGGGCGGTGCGGCCCCACCCCATGACGGGGACGGTCCGGGAAGGGGCGTCGGAAACGGTCTCGGCAGCCATGTCGGCGACCGTATCGCCCCTTTGTGAGCGGTTAGTTGTGAAACATTCGCTCCCTCCCCAAAATGGGTGATTAATGGTATGTCGCTCAATATTGGCGGAGTTCCGGCGGGGTCGGCGTGAACAGTGAGTCCCCATGGACCACCACACGGATGACACCCCGGCGGACTTCGACCACCGCATCCTCGCGGCGCTCCGCGCGCGTGGTGCGGATCCGCGCGTGGCGGGGGCCGCGCGCGCCCTGTCCTGGGCGGGCGAGCACGGCGCCCTGTGGCTCGCGGGGGGACTCGTGGGCGCCGCCGTGGACGGCACCCGGCGCGGCGCCTGGCTGCGCGCCACCGCGCTCACCGCGGGCGCGCACCTCGCCGGCTCGGGTGTGAAACGGATCGTCCGCCGTCCGCGTCCCGCCCACGTCGAGCCCCTGGTGCGCACCGCCGGCCGGCATTCCTTCCCCAGCTCGCACGCCACCTCGGCGGCGGCCGCCGCGGTCGCCTACGGCGCGCTCGGCGTGTACGCCGTCGCCCCGCTCGCCGCCGCGATGTGCCTCTCCCGCCTGGTCGTCGGCGTCCACTACCCCTCCGACGTGGCGGCGGGCGCGGCCCTCGGGGCCCTCACGGCGCGCGCGGGAGCACGCTGGATACACGCGGGCGCCCACGGTGTGCGAGGAGGCGGGGCATGACGGAGACCGCGCCCCTCACCAAGACCTCCCTCACCAAGCCTCCCCGTACCAAGACCCTCCTCACCGACCCCTCCCGCGCCTACCCCGACCCCTCCCGCCCCGATCCCTCCCGCCCCGATCCCTCCCGCCCCGATCCCTCCCGCCCCGATCCCTCCCGCCCCGATCCCTCCCGCCCCGATCCCTCCCTCTCCGCCGCCCCCCTCCCCGCCCGCACCGGCTCCCTCCTCGTCGGCCTCCTGCGCACCGCCCGCCCCAAGCAGTGGGTCAAGAACACCCTCGTCGTGGCCGCCCCCGCGGCCGCCGGCCGGCTCTTCTCCTGGACCGCCCTCACCGAACTGGCCCTCGTCTTCGCCCTGTTCACCGCCTGCGCCGCCGCCGTCTACCTGATCAACGATGCCCGGGACGCCGACGCCGACCGCGCCCACCCCGTCAAACGGCACCGCCCGGTCGCCGCGGGCCAGGTCCCGGTGCCCCTCGCCCACGCCGTGGGAGGCGCCCTCGCGGTCCTCGCGCCGGCCACCGCGGCCTGGCTGACCTCGCCCGCCGTCGCGGCCCTCCTGGCGGCGTACCTCGCCATGCAACTGGCGTACTGCGTCAGCCTCAAGCACGTCCTGGTCGTCGACCTCGTCGTCGTCGCGACCGGGTTCCTGATGCGGGCCATGGTCGGCGGGCTCGCGCTCGGCATCCCGCTGTCGCGCTGGTTCCTGATCACCACCGGGTTCGGGGCGCTGTTCATGGTGTCGGCCAAGCGCTACTCCGAGGCCGTGCAGATGGCCGGCCAGGAGGGCGCCACCCGCGCGCTGCTCACCGAGTACACCACCGGCTACCTGCGCTTCGTCTGGCAACTGGCCGCCGGGGTCGCCGTCCTCGGCTACTGCCTGTGGGCCCTGGAGGAGGGCGGCGTCCCGTACCCGGGCCTGCTGCCCTGGCGCCAGCTGTCGGTGGTCGCCTTCATCCTCGCGGTCCTGCGCTACGCCGTCTTCGCCGACCGCGGCACCGCCGGCGAACCCGAGGAGGTCGTCCTCGGCGACCGCGCCCTCACCCTGATCGGAGCCGCCTGGGCCGCCATGTACGGGCTGGCGGTGGCCCATTGGTGAGAACGGCACCGCGGCGGAGCGAGCTGCTCGGCTTCGCCGCCGTCGGCCTCCTCGCCTACGCCGCCGACCTCGCCCTCTTCACCCACCTGCGCGGCCCGGCCGGCCTCGACCCGCTCACCGCCAAGGCCCTCTCCTTCCTGGCCGGCTGCACGGTCGCCTACGCGGGCAACATCCTCGGCCCCTACCGGCACGCGCGCGTGAAGGGCCCGCGCCCCTACGCCGTGTTCCTCGCGGTGAACCTCGCCGGCGCCCTCGTCCAGCTCCTCTGTCTCGCCGTCAGCCACTATGGTCTCGGCTTCACCTCACACCGCGCGGACACCGTCTCCGGGGCCGGCGTCGGCATGGCGCTGGCGACCGTCCTGCGGTTCTGGGGTACACGGACATGGGTGTTCGGCGCGGGCCGGAGCACGGGGCGGAACTGACGAGGGCGGGGTCGGAGCATGGACTGGCTGAAAAGACTCCCCGGGATCGGGCCGCTCGTCACGCGCCTGACGGCCACGCACGCGTGGCGGTCGTTCGAGCGGCTGGACCGGGTGAAGTGGACGCGGCTGGCCGCGGCGATGACGTTCACCAGTTTCATCGCGCTCTTCCCGCTGCTCACCGTGGCCGCCGCGATCGCCGCCGCCGCGTTCGGCCGCGACCAGCAGCACACCCTGGAGGACCGGCTCGCCGAGCAGGTGCCCGGCATCTCCGACCAGCTCGACATCGACGCCCTGGTGCAGAACGCCGGCACCGTCGGCCTCATCGCCGGTGCCGCCCTGCTGTTCACCGGCGTCGGCTGGGCGGGCGCGACGCGCGAGTGCCTGCGCGCGGTGTGGGAGCTGCCCGACGACGAGGACAACCCGGTCCTGCGCAAGGCCAAGGACCTCGGCGTCCTCGTCGGACTCGGCGGCGCCGTCCTCGTCACCCTCGCCGCCTCCACCGTCGCCTCCGCGATGGTCGGCTGGATCACCCGGCAGCTCGGCATCGACGAGGGCGGCTGGGGCGGGGTGCTGCTGCGCCTCGCCGCCTTCGCCGTCGCCGTCCTCGCCGACTTCCTGCTGCTCCTCTACGTCCTGACCCTGCTGCCCGGCGTCGAGCCCCGGCGGCGCCGCCTGGTGGTGGCGGCGCTGACCGGCGCGGTCGGCTTCGAACTGCTGAAACTGCTGCTCAGCGGCTACCTCCAGGGCGTGGCCGCGAAGAGCATGTACGGCGCGTTCGGGGTGCCCATCGCCCTGCTGCTGTGGATCAACTTCACCGCGAAGCTGGTCCTGTTCTGCGCCGCCTGGACGGCGACGGGCAGCGCGGCGGAGACGCCGGACACCGGCGTCAGCGGCGGCGCCGCACCAGATCCGGCAGCGGCCAGCGGCGGTTGACCAGGAACGCGGCGCCCGCCAGCAGCACCAGCAGACCCCCGGTCACGGCCAGCGCGACGCCCATGCCCCCCGAGCCGCCCTCGGGCACCGCGCTCGCCACGGGCCTGCCCGACACGTTCCCGGTGCCGCCGGCCTCGCCGGAGGCGTCGCCCGAGGCGCCCGCGCTGGGCTCCGCGCCGGCCTGGGCGGTGCCCTTCGGCGCCACCAGCTCGCCCACCGGCTGCACCTTGCCGGCGGCCTGGAAGCCCCAGTCGAACAGGGCGGCGGTCTCCTTGTAGACCTCGTTGTGGTCCGTCTTCTCCGGGTTCATCACCGTGACCAGCAGCACCCGGCCGTCGCGCTCGGCGACGCCGGTGAAGGTGGCGCCCGCGTTGGTGGTGTTGCCGTTCTTGACGCCGGCGATGCCCTCGTACTGGCTTATGTCGTAGTCGCCGGACAGGAGCCGGTTGGTGTTCTGGATCTCGAAGGTCTCGCGGACCGTCTTGCCCTTCTTGTTCTTCGTCGTCGCACCCGGGAACTTCGCCGTCACCGTCGAGCAGTACTCCCGGAAGTCCTTCTTCTGCAGCCCCGAGCGGGCGATCAGCGTCAGGTCGTACGCCGAGGAGACCTGGCCGGAGGCGTCGTAGCCGTCGGGCGAGACCGCGTGGGTGTCGAGGGCCTGGAGCTCCTCGGCGTGCGCGTTCATCTCCGCGACCGTCTTCTCGACACCGCCGTTCATCGACGACAGCACGTGCACGGCGTCGTTGCCGGAACGCAGGAAGACACCGAGCCACAGGTCGTGCACGGTGTAGGTCTCGTTCTCCTTTATGCCGACCAGGCTGGAGCCGGAGCCGATGCCCTCCAGGTCCGTCGCCTGCACCTTGTGCTGCGTGGTGCTCGGGAAGTTCGGCAGCACGGTGTCGGCGAAGAGCATCTTCAGGGTGCTCGCCGGGGGCAGGCGCCAGTGCGCGTTGTGGGCGGCGAGCACCTCGCCGGACTCGGCGTCCGCGACGATCCACGACCGGGCCGTCAGGTCCTTGGGCAGCACCGGGGCGCCGCCCGCGAGGTCCACCTGCGTCCCGGCCTGCCCGAGGCGTTCACCGCCGACGGTGGACATGTCCGCCGGGGGAGTGGCCGACGCCGAGGCCGACGGTGAGGGGCTCGGGGCCGCCAGGGACACGGGCGCGGTCAGCGCGAGGGACGCGAGGGTCGCGGAGGTGACCAGCAGGGAACGCCTGACGGTCTGCTTCAAAGGAGCGGGCACGACGGAGAACGTACCTGGCGGGCGACGGGAAGTCCCATCCCCCTCCCCACCCCCGGCACGGAACCGGACACCGGTTGGCGATACTGGACGTATGAAGCTCAGCCGCCCGGTGTCCTGGTTCCTGCTCGCCTTCGGGGTGTGGAGCTGGGTCATCTGGGTCACTTTCGTCAAAAACCTGATCAAGGACAGCAGCGGGCTCGCCTTCGACGACGGCGATCCCACGGCGTACTTCTGGGTCCACCTGACACTCGCCGTCGTCTCCTTCGTACTGGGGACGGTCATCGGGGTCATCGGGTTGCGCGGACTGCGCGCCCTGCGCCGCACGCGATAACCGATCGTCCCGGCGCTCCGGCGCCCGGCGCACCGGCCGGACCGCCGGACGCCGTTCGCGGACGCCCAAGCCGACAGCGGGGATTACGACACCGTGGCCATCCTTTTCGTGCTGCTCGCCCTGGCCGTCCTGGTGACGGCCAACTGGTACCTGTGGCGCCGCCTGTTCCGCGACACCACCCGCGCTCCCGGGTGGGTGCGGCGCGGCGGCGCGGCGCTGATCGCGGGCGGGTGGGCGCTGGCCGTCGGCGCCCTGGTCGCCGAGCGCACGGGTGCTCCCTTCTGGCTCCAGCGCGTCCTCGCCTGGCCCGGCTTCCTGTGGCTGGCGCTGTCGATCTACCTGCTGCTGGCGGTGGTCGTGGGAGAGGCCGTCCGCCCGCTGCTGCGGCGGTACCTGGAGCGGCGCGGTCCCGCCCCGGCGGCCGTGTCCCACCCGAGGCCGGCACCGGCGGGCGGCGCGCCGCGCGAGCAGCAGCCCGCACCGGCCCGGTCCGTCCCCTCCACCGGCAGCCCGGCCGCTGCCTCCGCCTCCGCCGGCAGCCCGGCCTCCGCCTCCGCCGGCAGCCCGGCCTCTGCCTCCGCCTCTGCCGGTAGCCCGGCCTCTGCCTCCGCCGGTAGCCCGGCCTCTGCCTCCGCCTCTGCCGGTAGCCCGGCCTCTGCCTCCACCGGCAGCCCGGCCTCTGCCTCCGCCAGCAGCCCGGCCTCTGCCTCCGCCTCTGCCGGTAGCCCGGCCTCTGCCTCCGCCGGTAGCCCGGCCGACGCCCCGGCCGATTCCTCCCCCGGCACCCTCGACGGTTCTCCCGGCACCCTCGACGGTTCTCCCGGCACCCTTGACGGTTCTCCTGCCACCCCCGACGGTCCCCCCGCCACCCCGTTCCCCCAGCTCGTCGCCGCGCCCTCCCGTCGGCTGTTCGTCTCGCGTGTGATCGGCGGCGCCGCGGCCGCGGCCGCCGTCGGGACGGTCGGGTACGGCACGTACGGCGTCCTCGACGGGCCGACGGTCAAGCGGGTCACGGTCCCGCTGGCCAAGCTGCCGCGCGCGGCGCACGGCTACCGGATCGCCGTCGTCAGCGACATCCACCTGGGCCCGGTCCTCGGCCGGGGCTTCGCCCAGCGGGTCGTCGACACGATCAACGGCACCCAGCCCGACCTGATCGCCGTCGTGGGCGACCTGGTCGACGGCAGCGTGAAGGACCTGGGCCCGGCGGCGGCCCCGCTCGCGGGGCTGAAGGCGCGTCACGGCAGCTTCTTCGTCACCGGCAACCACGAGTACTTCTCCGGCGCCGAGCAGTGGGTCGAGGAGGTGCGCCGGCTCGGTCTGCGCCCCCTGGAGAACGCCCGCACCGAGCTGCCCTGGTTCGACCTGGCGGGCGTCAACGACGTGGCGGGCGAGAGCGAGGGCCAGGGTCCCGACTACGCCGCGGCGCTCGGCGACCGCGACACCACGCGCGCGTGCGTGCTCCTCGCCCACCAGCCCGTCCAGATCCACGACGCCGTCGACCACGGCGTCGACCTCCAGCTCTCCGGCCACACCCATGGCGGCCAGCTCTGGCCCGGCAACCTCCTCGCCGCGGCCGCGAACCCGACGGTGGCGGGCCTGGAGCGCTACGGCGACACCCAGCTGTACGTCTCCCGCGGCGCCGGCGCCTGGGGCCCGCCCACGCGGGTGGGCGCGCCGTCGGACATCACGGTCGTCGAACTCGCCTCGACCCGGGCCTGACGTTCCGTCACCATGCGTCCGCCCAGGGCGAGGAGAACGTGCGGAGGAGCCGTGAAACTCGGCTGAAACAACCGGTCGGCAAGTTCTTTCCCATCTCGCCAGATTCCCCTTCCCCGGATGAAACACGTGTGATTAGGTGAGCCCCGCCGCCATAGGGGGGTGGCACTGGGAGGACCGGGCCGGTGGGCCTGGGGAGGGCAGGGCACCACCGTGCGATCGGTTCGCATGCGCATCCTCGCGACGCTGCTGGTTCTCGCCGCCGTCGGAGTGGGCGGCTGGCAACTGCTGCCGTCGCAGGGCGCCTCGGGCAAGGCCGTCAAGGTCGGCACGACGGACACCGTCACCTCGCTCGACCCGGCCGGTGCCTACGACGCGGGCTCCTGGGCGCTGTTCAGCAACGTCTACCAGTCACTGCTCACCTACGAGCCGGGCGGCGCCGAGCCGGTGCCGGACGCGGCCGAGAGCTGCTCCTTCGACGGCAGCGGGCTGACCACGTACACCTGCGAGCTGCGCGACGACCTCACGTTCCCCAGTGGCCGCAAGGCGGACGCCGAGGACGTGAAGTTCTCCTTCGACCGGGTCAAGAAGATCAACTCCGACGTCGGCCCGGCGTCCCTGTTCTCCACCCTGAAGTCGGTGGAGGCCGAGGGCCGTACCGTCACCTTCCACCTGAGCTCGCCGGACGCCACCTTCCCGTTCAAGGTGGCCACGGGGGCCGGCTCGATCGTGGACCGCGAGCGCTACCCCGCCGACGCCCTGCGCACCGACGACCAGGCCGACGGCACCGGGCCGTACGAACTCACCCGGTACAGCAAGGGCAAGCGGGTCGACCTGACCCCCAGCGAGCGCTACAAGGGCGCGGTGAAGACCGGCGGGTCCGTCGAACTGCGCTACTACGCCGACCCGGAGGCGCTCGACAAGGCCTGGAAGGCCGAGAAGGTCGACGTCGCCACGCGCCAGCTCCCGCCGAGCGTGCTCGCCGCGCTCGACCCCGGCGACGGCGACCAGCGGATCGTCGAGGCCGAGAGCGCCGAGACCCGCAACCTGTACTTCGACACCCGCTCCGGCTCCCCGCTGCACGACACCGACGTGCGCAAGGCGATGGCCTGGCTGATCGACCGCGAGCAACTGGCCGACTCCGTGTACAAGGGCACGGTCGAGCCCCTGTACTCGCTCATCCCGGCCGGCATCACCGGCCACACCACGTCGTTCTTCGACGACTACCCGGACCAGAACCCCGACAAGGCGCGCCGGCTGCTGGAGAAGGCCGGCGTCGACGTCCCGGTCCGCTTCACCTACGGCTACGGCCTGGGCAGCGCCGCCGCCGCCCAGGAGGCCCAGGAGCTCAAGCGGCAACTGGAGGCGAGCGGCCTGTTCGAGGTGTCGGTCAAGGGGTACGAGTGGACCGACTTCCAGAAGCGCTGGGCGTCCGGCGGGCTCGACGCGTACGCCGTCGGCTGGGTTGCCGACTACCCCGACCCGGACACCTTCGGCGCCTCGCTCGTCGGCACGGACTCCAGCATGAACACCGGCTACAGCAGCAAGGCCGTCGACGCGTACATCCGGGAGAGCCGGCAGTACGCCGACCGCGGCGCCGCCGCCGCCGACTTCCGCGAGCTCCAGGCGGTCATCGCCCAGGACGTGCCGGTCGTCCCGCTGTGGCAGCGCAAGGAGTACGTCCTCACCAGCGCCGACGTCGGCGGCGGCCAGTATCTGGCAGACGGCAACGGCGTGTTCCGGCTGTGGCGGCTGAACTGGATCTGAACCGGATCTGTATGGGATCCGGGCCGGACCCGGGCCGGATCCGAGCCGGACCCGGGCCGGATCCGGGCCGGATCCGCGGGCTGCCCGGGCATGCGCCCGCGGGACACCGGGCAGTCACCCGACGGGGCACGATGTGGTGGAGGTGTGCGCGGGGTGAGGAGCAGACGTGTCGAGACGCAACTCCTTCCGGCTGCCCCGGCATCCGGCGTCCGTGGGCCTCGCCCGGCGCCGGGTCCGTGACCACCTGGCCGACTGGGGCCACGGCCCGGACGACCCGGCCCTCCAGGACGTGGTCCTGATCGTGTCCGAGCTGGCCACCAACGCCGTACGGCACGGGGCCCCGCACGAGCGCGAGGTCGAGGTGGCCGTCACCGCCCTGGCCGACGGCTCCTGTCTCGTCGAGGTCTCCGACGGGGGCCGGCTCGAACCCCGCCCGCGCGTCGTCGTGGAGTGGGAGGAACACGGCCGCGGCCTCCTCCTCGTGGAGACCCTCGCCGCCACGTGGGGCGTCTGGAACCGGGGGCGGCACGGCAAGACGGTGTGGGCACTGGTGATCCCGCGGGACACCCCGTGACCCCGGAACCCCGCCCGCGGGTACGGCGTGGACCTCACAGGGCGGTCGTGAGACGAGGCGGACACGGTGGAACAGGCCCGCCCGGCCGGTCCGACCCGTCCGGCCGGTCCGGCCGGTCCGGCCGGTCAATCCGTTCCGTGGGCTCCGTCCGGGCCTTCCGCCGGGCCTTCCGCCGGGCCTTCCGCCGGGCCCGCCGCGCTTCTGCGCGCCGGGTCCGGCAGGGCCTTCGTCATGCCGGGCAGGAAGTCCGTGAACAGCTCGTGCACCTCGTGGACGAGGGGCCGCAGCACCCGGAAGCGGGACAGCGCCACGCCCCGCGCGGTCAGTCGGGCGCCCCGCTCCGCGAGCCGGTAGCTGCGCTCACGGCCCTCCGTACGGTCGAAGATCCAGTACAGGACGAGCCCCATCTGGGAGAGCCACATCAGCTCGGGCAGCACCTTCCGCAGCTCCTCCGGCACCTTGGTCCGCACCGCCCCCGCCAGCACCTGCTCGTGGACGCCGATCGCCTCCACGCGCGCGTGCTCCGACTCCGGGGAGAAGGGACTGAGCGGGCTGTCCGGGTCGGCGGCGTTCTTGAAGAACTGCACGGCGAACTCGTGGTACGGCGTGGCCACGTCCAGCCAGGTCCGCAGCACGCCCGCCAGCCGCGCCTCCAGTCCCGTCTCCCGGGCCAGCACCTCCCGGACCGCCTCCCGGTGCTCGGCGGCGAGCCGGTCGTAGAAGCCCTGGATCAGGTGCTCCTTGCCGGCGAAGTAGTAGTAGGCGTTCCCGACCGAGACCCCGGCCTCCTGGGCGATGGCCCGCATCGTCGTCCGGTCGTACCCGCGCTCCTGGAACAGCCGCATCGCGGTCTCCAGGATGAGCGCGCGGGTCTGCTCCGACTTGGTCGGGGCGGCGTCCTCGGAGGACCGGGTCGGGGGAGCGGCCTCGGCGGGGCCGTCGTTTTTCGCGGGCACGGGGGAGAGCCTAGTCAGTGGGGCAGTGGCCGTCCGTGCAGGCAGCGGACGTGTGGGTCCAGCCCCGCGCCGGGTCGTAGGACCATCCGTCGGCCCGGCGGTACCCGGACCCGCCCCAGCCGCCGCGGTGCTGCCGGGTCCCCCGCCACTCGGCGGCGGCGAGGACGGCGCCCCTGGCGAGCCGCGCGCCCGCGGGAGTACTCAGGCGGTGTGCGAGGGCCCGGTGCTCGCGCAGGGCCCACAGGGTGACGATCCAGGCGGCCGCACCGCGGTAGACCTGGCCCGCGTCGCCGACGACGGTGATCTCGTCGAGCGTGGCGCGGTGGTCGAGCCCGGGGAAGCGCAGGGCCGCCTCGGCGGAGCCCGCGGGGACCAGCTCCAGCGGCACCAGCTGCCGCTGGCGGCGCAGCCAGTCGCTCAGGAAGGCGCACAGGGAGCAGTCGGGGTCGTGCAGGACGGTGAGCCGGCGGACCGGGACGCGGGCGGCGTCCCGGTCGGCGGTGGCCTCGGTGGCCTGTCGGGCGGTCATGGCGCTCAGGCCCCGGTCGAGGGGGCGACCCAGCCCTGCGGTGCGACGGGCGGCACCTGCTCCCGCTCCATGACCCCGCGCCGCCGGATGCGGCTGAGCACGTACACGTTGCCCAGGTGCATCGCTCCGAGGACCAGGAGGACGACGCCCAGCTTGGTCGACAGCGCCTCGAAGACGCCGCGGGTGTCCTCGATGGTCTCGTCACCGTTGAGGTAGAGGGTGACGAAGCCGAGGTTGACGAGGTAGAAGCCGACGACCAGCAGGTGGTTGACGGCGTCGGCGAGCTTGTCGTTCCCGTGCAGCACGTCGGCCAGGAAGATCCGTCCGTTGCGGCTGAGCGTGCGGGCGACCCAGACGGTCAGGGCGATGCTGACGACCAGGTAGATGACGTAGGCGACGACCGTGCGGTCCATGCGCCTCCCCCTTCTGAACGTGTTCAAAAACGCTGACGGGAAGACTCTAGACCCGTGTTTGAACGTGTTCAACTCCCTTGCAGGAGAGGGGGATGATGCCTGCGTCACATCCCACGGCCGCGCCCTGCGCGTCCCGGCCGCGTCACCCCCTCCGGCCCAGTTCGGGCCGCTTGGAGTAGTCCGTGAAGCCGAGGACGTTCCCCCAGGGGTCGGCGACCTCGACGGTCCAGCCGGTGGCCACCGGAAACGGCTCGTCCAGGGCTTCGATCCCGGCGTCCACCAGCGTGCGGGCCGCCGCGCGCGCGTCCGGAACCTCCAGCCACAGGCGCGGCGAGGCCCACGGCGGCGGCCGGTGCCCGAGCGCCTCCTCGGCGCGCAGCAGGATGCCGGGCGTCTCGCCCCCGACCCTCAGCAACGCGATCCCGGCCTCGTCGAACCGGAACGCCGCCGTGAACCCGGCCCGCTCGTAGAACCTCACGGCCTCACCGAGGTCGCCGACGGACAGCAGGACGTGGTCGAACCCGAGCAGTTCGTAGGACTCATCGTCTGACATACCGTCAGAATAGGTGCCGAGCGGGCCCGAAGCCGTGATTGTCGGCGCCGCCTCGCGCAATCCGTACCGCCGGTGTGCGCGGCGAACAGCCCGCGAGCGGGGCAGCCCGGGCCGCATGGACTTCCGGCCGGTCGAGCGTGGCGATGGACCACCTGACTTCTCCGGGGTCCGATTCTTCGGGCAAGATGACCTGAACTCACTTGTGTGTCACATCCGATCATCAGGTCTCGGGGAGAAGCCACCGTGTCCGAACAGCCGCAGCAGCCGCAGCAGCCCCCCCAGCCGGGGTACGGGTATCCGAACGCCGGTCAAGGGCCGTACGCGGGCGGCCAGGCCGGCCCCTACGGCTACCCCCAGGACGCTCAGCAGCAGGCCTACCAGCAGGGCTATCAGCAGGCGGGCTACCCGCCCCCCGGTTACCAGCAGCCCGGTTACCAGCAGCCGGGGTACCCGCCCCCCGGCTACGGCGCGGACCCCAACGCCCCCTACGGCTACGACCCGTACGGCCGCCCGTACTCCGACAAGTCGAAGATCGTCGCGGGCATCCTCCAGCTCTTCCTGGGCTCCTTCGGCGTCGGACGGTTCTACATCGGCCACGTCGGCCTGGGCCTCGCCCAGCTGTTCACCTGCGGCGGGCTCGGGTTCTGGGCGCTCATCGACGGCATCATCCTGCTGACCAGCAGCGACAAGACCGACGCCCAGGGGCGGGTCCTGCGTGGCTGACGGGGTGGGCGGGGACCGTACGTCCGTGCTGCGGCACCCGGCGGCGGCACCCCTCGCGGTGCTCGCCGCCGGCGCGGCCGGCTCCGCCTACCTCTACGTCACCGACCCCCACGAGCCCGGGCACCTGCTGCCGCAGTGCCCCTTCCGGTTCGTCACCGGCCTGCTCTGCCCCGCCTGCGGCGGCACCCGCATGGTCTACGACCTGATGCACGGTCATCCCGCCCAGGCCTGGCTCGACAACCGCGCCCTGCTGCTCGCCGCACCGTTCGCGCTCGCGCTGCTGGCGCGGTGGGTGGCGGAGGGGCTGCGCGGGAGGCGCTGGCGGCCGCAGCTCGGCCGGCCCGCCCAGGCCGTTATCCTCGGCCTGGCCGTCCTGTGGACCGTCGCCCGCAATCTCGTCTAGATCACGGCAATCCGGATCACGGCAATCCGGATCACGGCAATCCGGATCACGGCAATCCGGATCAGGGCAATCCGGATCACGGCAATCCGGATCGCCGGAGTCCGGGGGAATCCGGATCGTCGGAGTCCGGGGGAATCCGGATCGCGGGAATCCGGCGGAATCCGGATCAAGGTAATCCGGATCGCGAGATTCCAGATCACGGAATTAGAACGAAAGTTCCCACCCACTCCCCTTCGCCCCACAGCTCTCCCTAAGCTCACGGCTCACAGGGGGGACGTTCCTGCATGTCCATGCACGGCAGGGTACGTGAGCAGTTCTCGGGCAGCATCTCGTCGCATCCCTCCTGGAGTCCCCGTTCGCAGTCATCCAGGAGCAGTGCAATGAGCGTTCCCACCCCTGAGGCCCCCTACGGCGTCGACCCCCAGGGCCGTCCGTACTCCGACAAGTCGAAGATCGTCGCCGGTATCCTCCAGATCTTCCTGGGCTCCCTCGGCATCGGCCGTTTCTACGTCGGCTCCGTCGGCGTGGGCATCGCCCAGCTGTTCACCTGCGGTGGCCTCGGCCTCTGGGCGCTGATCGACGGCATCCTGTTCCTCACCAGCAACGACCGCACCGACAAGCAGGGCCGCGTCCTGCGCGGCTGAGCCGTTCCGGCGCACCCACGCCGAGGGCCCCGCTCCGTGCTGGAGCGGGGCCCTCGGCGTGTCGGAGGCGTCCGGACCTCAGAAGCGGCGCGTGATCAGCGCCCGCTTCACCTCCTGGATCGCCTTGGTGACCTCGATACCGCGCGGGCAGGCGTCCGTGCAGTTGAACGTCGTGCGGCAGCGCCACACACCGTCCTTGTCGTTGAGGATCTCCAGGCGCTGCTCGCCGGCCTCGTCACGCGAGTCGAAGATGAAGCGGTGCGCGTTGACGATGGCCGCCGGGCCGAAGTACTGGCCGTCGTTCCAGAAGACCGGGCACGACGACGTGCAGGCGGCGCACAGGATGCACTTCGTGGTGTCGTCGAAGCGCTCGCGGTCCTCGGCCGACTGGAGCCGCTCGCGCGTCGGCTCGTTGGTGTCCTTCGTGATCAGGAAGGGCATCACGTCCCGGTACGCCTGGAAGAACGGCTCCATGTCCACGACCAGGTCCTTCAGGACCGTGAGGCCCTTGATGGGCTCGACCGTGATCGGCTTCTCGGGGTTGATGTCCTTGATCAGCGTCTTGCACGCGAGGCGGTTCTTGCCGTTGATCCGCATCGCGTCGGAGCCGCAGATGCCGTGCGCGCAGGAGCGGCGGAAGGTCAGCGTGCCGTCGACGTCCCACTTGATCTTGTGGAGGCCGTCGAGGACGCGCTCCTTGGGGTCGATCTCCAGCTGGAAGTCTTCCCAGGTCGCCTCCGCCGAGACCTCCGGGTTGAACCGGCGGACCCGGAAGGTGACGGTGATGTAGGGAGAGGCGGCGGAGTCCGCCTCGACCTTGTCCATTACGGGGGTAGCCATCAGTACTTACGCTCCATCGGCTGGTAGCGGGTCTGGACGACCGGCTTGTAGTCGAGACGGATGGACTCGCTGCCGTCGTCGCCGACCTCGCGGTACGCCATGGTGTGGCGCATGAAGTTGACGTCGTCGCGGTTGGGGTAGTCCTCGCGGTAGTGACCGCCGCGGGACTCCTTGCGGGCGAGGGCGGACACGGCCATGACCTCGGCCAGGTCGAGCAGGTTGCCCAGCTCGATGGCCTCGAGCAGGTCGGTGTTGAACCGCTTGCCCTTGTCCTGGATCGACACGTTCCGGTAGCGCTCGCGCAGCTCGGCGATCTTCTCGACGGCCGTCTTGATCGTCTGCTCGGTCCGGAACACCATGACGTTGGCGTCCATGGTCTCCTGGAGCTCGCGGCGCAGCTCCGCCACCCGCTCGTTCCCGGTCGAGCCGCGCAGCTGCTCGATCTGCTCCACCACGAGCGACGCGGGGTCCTCCGGCAGCTCGACGAAGTCGGCCTTCTGGGAGTACTCGGCGGCGGCGATGCCCGCGCGCCGGCCGAACACGTTGATGTCCAGCAGCGAGTTGGTGCCCAGGCGGTTGGCGCCGTGCACGGAGACGCAGGCGACCTCGCCGGCCGCGTACAGGCCCGGGACGACCGTGGTGTTGTCGGAGAGCACCTCACCCTCGACGTTCGTCGGGATGCCGCCCATCGCGTAGTGCGCGGTGGGCTGGATCGGGATCGGGTCGGTGTACGGCTCGATGCCCAGGTAGGTGCGCGCGAACTCGGTGATGTCCGGGAGCTTGGCGTCCAGCTGCTCCGGCGGCAGGTGGGTGAGGTCCAGGTAGACGTGGTCGCCCTCGGGACCGCAGCCGCGGCCCTCGCGGATCTCCGTGTAGATGGAGCGGGAGACGACGTCGCGGGAGGCGAGGTCCTTCATGACCGGCGCGTACTTCTCCATGAAGCGCTCGCCGTCCTTGTTGCGGAGGATGCCGCCCTCACCGCGGGCGCCCTCCGTCAGCAGGATGCCCATGCGCCAGATGCCGGTCGGGTGGAACTGGAAGAACTCCATGTCCTCCAGCGGCAGCCCGCGACGGTACACGGCGGCCTGGCCGTCACCGGTCAGCGTGTGCGCGTTGGAGGTCACCTTGAAGAACTTGCCGCAGCCGCCGGAGGCGTAGATGACGGCCTTCGCCTGGAAGACGTGGATCTCGCCGGTGGCCAGCTCGTACGCCACCACGCCGGCCGAGCGCTTGACGCCGTCGACCTCGGTGATCAGCTGGTCGAGGACGTAGAACTCGTTGAAGAACTCCACGCCCTCCTTCACGCAGTTCTGGTACAGCGTCTGGAGGATCATGTGGCCGGTGCGGTCGGCCGCGTAGCAGGACCGGCGGACCGGGGCCTCGCCGTGGTTGCGGCTGTGACCGCCGAAGCGGCGCTGGTCGATCGTGCCGTTCGGGGTGCGGTTGAACGGCAGGCCCATCTTCTCCAGGTCGAGGACGGAGTCGATGGCCTCCTTCGCGAGGATCTCGGCGGCGTCCTGGTCGACCAGGTAGTCACCGCCCTTGACCGTGTCGAAGGTGTGCCACTCCCAGTTGTCCTCCTCCACGTTGGCCAGCGCGGCGGCCATGCCGCCCTGCGCGGCGCCCGTGTGGGAGCGGGTGGGGTAGAGCTTGGTCAGGACCGCGGTGCGGCTGCGCTTCGTCGACTCGATGGCCGCGCGCATACCGGCGCCTCCGGCGCCGACGATGACGGTGTCGTACTTGTGGATCTTCATGATTCTCGCAGCCCCGTGCCTAGCGGATGTTCGGGTCGAAGGTGAAGATCACCAGCGTGCCCAGCAGGATGGTGAACACCGTGGCGGTGTAGAGCAGGCCCTTCAGCCACAGCCGGGTGTTCGCGCGCTCCGCGTAGTCGTTGATGACCGTGCGCAGGCCGTTGGCGCCGTGCAGCATGGCGAGCCACAGCATCAGCAGGTCCCAGACCTGCCAGAACGGGGACGCCCAGCGGCCGGCCACGAAGGCGAAGCCGATCTTGGAGACGCCGCCGTCGAGGACGAGCTGGATCAGCAGGTGGCCGATGACCAGGACGACCAGCACCACGCCGGACAGACGCATGAACAGCCAGGCGGCCATCTCGAAGTTGCCCCGCGTCGACTTCGGGGTCTTCTTGGTGCGCTTGCGCGGGGCCTCGATCACGGGCGCCGGGTTGTCGACGTTGTAGACGGAACCGCCCTCGACGGGGCCGACTCCGGAGGCGGTGGTTTCAGTGGTGGCCATCTGTCTCAGCTCCCGAACAGTTCACGAGCGGCGTGGCCGAGGACGGGGTAGATCGCCCCGAGCATCAGCACGAGCCAGATGCCGACGACGGACCAGAGCATCTGCTTCTGGTAGCGCGGTCCCTGGGACCAGAAGTCGACGGCGATGACACGCAGGCCGTTGAGAGCGTGGAAGAGGATGGCGGCGACGAGGCCGTACTCCAGGCACGCGACGAGCGGGGTCTTGTACGTGGCTACGACCTTGTCGTAGTCCTCGGGGGAGACACGCACGAGTGCGGTGTCCAGCACGTGAACGAACAGGAAGAAGAAGATGAGGACGCCGGTGACTCGGTGAGCCACCCAGGACCACATTCCTTCCCGGCCGCGGTACAGCGTTCCAGCCGGCACGGAAGAACCCTCCGGGAGCGGGGACTGGGGCCTGCCGGCTTCGGCGTCGGACGGGCCCGGCCGGGTACGGTCCACCGGCCCCCAGCATCGTAGCGACGTGTGCCTGCGGCGCTTACAGCGGGCCTACCGGTGTGATCGAAGTGGCACGCGGATGGGCGAGCGGCCGGCGCTTCCGGGGCGGGGTGTCCGGGTATCCGCCGATGCGGTGTCCTGGCGGCCGGTCGCGCCCATGTGGCGGCGGCCGGGGGCCGGTTACGGCCTCGCGCCCCCGAGGCGGGCCGTCAGCCGCCCTCTCGCCGTGCGCCGGAGCTCCTCCGCCGCGACCTCGCGTTCCTTCTCGGGATCGTTCGTCAATCGTGACCGGATGGCCTCGAGGACGTGGTCGAGGGTTTCCTCGGGCGGGGTGTCACCGAGATAGAGGACGAACACGTGTCCGAAGCGGGCCTCGTACGCCGCGTGGGCCGCGTCCAGGGCCATGTGTGGCGCTTCGTAGGTGTTCTCCGGGAGGGGCGGCAGGGTCTCCGCCGCGAGGGCCTGGGCCAGGTCTCCCGGGGCCAGGTCGTAGGCGGCCTCGTCGGACGCGGCGAGGAGGGCGTCCGGGGTGGGGTAGGGGCGGTGCGCGGTGACACGCCGGGCCCAGCTGGGGCTGTGGAGGCAGGCGAGGAGGGTGTGGTGGGCCTCCTCGGCGGAGGCGGTGTTGAACACCTCCAGCGGATGCGTGTCGAACACTTCCGGCGGATGCGTCTCGAACGGCTCCGGCGGGCGTGCCGGGGGAGAGGTCCTGGTCTGCTCCGGGAGTGTCGGTATGGCGACTCGGGCGGAGAAGCGGGAGAGGCGGTGCGCAGGCAGCGTGGATCCTCGCGTCACGAGTGGTGTGGCAGGGGATGCCGTGAAAGGTGTGGCGCTACGTTATCGAGAGTGCTCATGACGTGTCCGACGCTTGCCCGAATTTCACTCGAACGAGAGAGTTTCGGAGGATGCGGTGGACCCCTTCCGCGCGCTTCGAACGGCCGGGAGTCGTAGGTTGGCGGAGTGAGCAGGCACAGGCACAGGCAGCGGCGCCGGGCGCCGGAGAGGACCCCGCAGCCCCAGGTCGTCCGGCGGGCCCTGCTGGCCGGCGCTCTCGTCGTCGTGATCGGCGCGGGCGCCGGAGTGTGGGCCTGGGGGGACGGCGGGACGCGGGCCGGATCGGCACAGGCGCGGACGACCGGTGACGGGACCGGCACCGGGGCGGCGGCCGCTCCCACGCCCACCCGCACGTACGCCCTCTCGCAGACCCCGCGGACCATCCCCGCCGTCCGCGCCCACACCCCGGCGCGCGGCCCCGGGTGGCGGCCGGCCACCGGGCAGCGGGTGGTGGTGAGCGACGCCGACCTCGCCGACGAGGGCCGGCTGATCGCCGGTGAGCTGGGGATGTCGTACGCGGGCCAGAAGGACGACGTGAAGGCCGGCGACCTGCGGCTGGCGCTCAACGACGACGAGGGCGCGAACCCGGAGTCGTACACCATGACCGTGCGCGGCGGGCGGGTGACGGTCAGCGGGCCGTCCGACGAGGGGGTGTTCTACGGCACGCGCACGCTGAAGCAGGAGGTGCACGGCGGCGGCACGGCACCGGAGGGCGTCGTGCGCGACGAGCCGGCCAAGCCGCGGCGCGGGTTCATGCTGGACATCGCGCGCAAGCACTTCACCGCCGACTGGATCGAGGACCGGGTGCGTGAGCTCGGCGACCTCAAGTTCAACGAGATCGGCCTGCACTTCTCCGACGACCAGGCGTTCCGGATCGAGTCCGACACCCACCCGGAGATCGTCTCGACGCCGCACCTGACCAAGGCGCAGGTGAAGAAGATCGTCGACCTCGCGGCGAGCCGGCACATCACCGTCGTGCCGGAGATCGACTCGCCCGGACACCTCGGCGCCGTCCTCGCCGCCCACCCCGAGCTCCAGCTGAAGAACGCCCAGGGAACGGCGACCCGTGGCGCGATCGACATCTCCAAGGACGCCTCCGGCGCCCTCCTGGACGACCTGCTGGACGAGTACGCCGGGCTGTTCACCGGCGGCCAGTGGCACCTCGGCGGCGACGAGTACCAGGCGCTGACGGTGTCCGACCCGGCCGCCTCCTACCCGCAGCTCGCCACCGCCGCGCGCGACACCTACGGCTCCGGCGCCGGCGTCGCCGACCTCGCCACCGGCTGGCTCAACGACCGCGCCTACACCGTCCGCGCCCACGACCGCACCATGCGGGCCTGGAACGACGGCTTCTACGCGGGGACCTCGGTGAAGCCCGCCGACGACCTGGTCGTCGCCTACTGGACGGGCAAGGAGATCGGGGCGCGCAAGCCGGTGGAGTACCTGAGCGCCGGCCGCAAGGTCCTCAACTACAACGACGAGTACCTGTACTACGTCCTCGGCGAGCCGCAGACCTTCGTCTACCCGACCGGCGAGCGCATCTACGACCAGTGGACCCCCAGGGTCCTGCGCGGCACGACGGCCGTCCCGGCGAGCTACGACGCCCAGATCCTCGGCGGCTCCTTCGCGGTCTGGTGCGACCTGTCGAACTCCCAGACCCAGGACCAGGTCGCGGCCGGTATCCGCATGCCGCTGCGCGCCACGGTGCAGAAGCTGTGGGACCCGGGCACGCCGTCGCTGTCCTGGACCGAGTTCACGGCACTGGCGGACCGGCTCGGCTGACCGGGTTCTCCCCCCCACCGACCCTGGAGCCGGGTTGGCCGAAAAGCATCCCTCCCGGCTCGGCGCGCCCGCGCTGTGACACTCCCGGGCTGTCGCACGCAGTAAGGGGAAGTGCGGGCTCCGTGCGGACGGCGCCCCGGACAGGGAGGCGTGCATGAGCCTGGTGGACCTCATCGCCCGGGCCGACGACCGCGGGCTCGCCGCCAGCGGGCTGGCTTGTCTGGATCGGTGCGTACCCCTCCTGGGCGGGGACGACGAGACCCTGCGCCCGCTGTGGGGGGCCCTCGCGGAGGACGCCGACGCCACCGCCTGGGGCGACCTGCTGAAGCAGGTGCGCGGCACGCTCGGTCCCGCCGACGGTCCCGCCGACGGAGGCGGTGACGAGGCCGTCGTGCTCGCCGGACGGATGCTGGAGGCGGCCCCCGCCGAGCGGTGCGCCGCCGAGCTGCGGCGGTGGGCCGACGCCTGCTCCGTCGCCTCGCTCCAGATCCACCGGCTCCTCGACCCCGCCGCCGACCCCGCCCCGCTCGACTCCCGCCGCGCGGGCCGCACGGAGGGCATGCCGCCGCTCGTCGCCGCCGAGCTGCGCCGCCAGGTCACCGTCCTCGAAGTGCTCGCCGGGAACGGCGCGGGCGGGATGCGCCGGGCCCTGGAGGTCTCCACGGAGGGGCGGCGGGTGCTGCGGGCGGTCGTGTCGCGCCGGGCGCGCGGCCGGCGGTGAGCCGCCGGGGCACGGGCGGCGGGAGTGCCGCTCCTGTGCCCGCGCTGCGGGGAAGCTGAGGCAGTCCTGCATGAGTCCTGCGTGCGTCCTGCGTGCGTCCTGCATGCATCCTGGGGAGCGCCTCTGACCAGGAGCGATGGATTGAGGGCGGACCACGCTCCGCCCTCTATGACCAGCGCGGGAACGCATGATATGACCAGTGCGATGACGCAGGCGACGACACCGCAGAAACCTTTCTCCCAGCAGGGCGGCCGGCCGCAGGCCGCGACGAAACCCACCCGGTGGGCGGCGGACGCCGTGGCCACCCTGCCCGAGGCCGCGCGGACGCGCCTGGACTTCTCGGCGCAGAGCCTGTGGCGCGTGGACCGCCTCATCGGCGACCTGCGCCGCGAGGACACGCCGTACGCCGCCGTGGAGACCGTGCTGCGCGGGCTCGGCGCGTACGCCGGTGAGGTGATCGTCCGGCGGACCGGCGGCGAGTGGTGGGCGACGGGCGGCGACCACTGGGTCCGCACGCCCGACGGCCGCCTCTGGGACCCGATCGACGAGGCCCGCCGCTGCTTCGCCGGACACGGCTCGCTGCGGCTGCTGTGCCGGGACGCCACGGGCGGTTAGCGGGGCTTCGCACCTGTCCGGGTCGGGGGCGGCACCGGCCCTGTGGATCGGGCCGGGGTCTCCTCCGGCCGCGGTCCGGTGTCCAGACAGTCCAGACAGCAGCGGACGAAGTCCCGGACGACGGGATCGGTGTCGTCGGCGCGGGACCACGCGACGCCGACCCGACTGGGGCTGACACCGCTGACGGGGCGGTAGGTGATGCCCGGGCGGGCGTAGAAGCGGGCGGCGGACGCGGGGGCCAGGGCCATGCCGTAGCCGTTGGCGATCGCGCTGAGCCAGTCGTCCGGCTGGTCGGTGACGGCGCCGATGCGGACCGGGTGGCCCTCGCGTTCGTCGGTGGCCAGCCAGTGCTCGCGCCACCAGCCTGTTTCGGGCGGGGCGGCCACGAACGGCTCGTCCCACAGATCCCGGAAGGGGATCACCTCGCGGGTGGCGAGGGGGTGTCCGGCGGGGAGGGCGACCCAGCGGTCCTCGGTGAACAGCACCTCCGTCCGCAGGGCGTCCTGGCCGGGGAAGGGCAGCCGTAGCAGGGCCACGTCGGCGTCTCCGTCGACCAGCCCGGCGCTGGGGTGTGACCAGGCGGCCTGCCGCATGTCCACCCGCCAGCCCGGCCGGCGCCGGGTGAACTCCGCGATGATGCGCGGAGTCGCCTCGTTGGCGGCACTCGCCAGGAAGCCGACCCGCAGCACGCGGGCCGCGCGGCCGGCCGCGCTCCTGGTCTCCCGCAGCACCCGGTCCCACTCGGCCAGCAGGGCGGGCGCCCGCTCGCTCAGGACCCGGCCCGGCTCGGTGAGCGCCATACCGGTGCGGGACCGCGTGAACAGGCGCGCTCCCAGCTGGGCCTCCAGCTGCCTGATCTGCTTGGTCAGCGCCGGCTGGGACACGAACAGCCGCTCGGCGGCGCGGGTCAGGGTCCCCTCCTCCGCCACGGCGACGAAGGAGCGCAGCAGGCGTGTGTCCACATCCATGCCGCCAGGTTATGGACGCTGGTATTGGACGTCGCCCGGAGCCTCGGAAAGGCTTGTCGCGGTGAGTGCGCAGGGCTCGCCGACCATCCGATGGGCTCGACCGAAAGGCGAGGCACATGTTCACGGCTTACGTCGTCATCACCGTCGCCACTGTCCTGGCCAACGCCGCAATGGCCGCCGCGGACCTCTCGCGGTCCGCGTTCGTCGTCGCCAACTCGACCGAAGTGGGTGTCCCGCAGACCTGGATTCCGTGGCTCGCCGCGCTCAAGCTCGCGGGAGCCGCCGGCCTCCTGCTCGGGCTCGCGGGCGTCACGGCCATCGGCGTCGCCGCCGCGACGGGACTCGTCCTGTTCTTCGTCGGCGCGGTCGGCGTACACGTCCGTGCCCGCGTCTACCACAACATCGCGTTCCCGGGCGGCTACCTGAGCCTGGCCATGGCGTCGCTCGTCCTCGCCGCCGCGCGATGGACATGAGGGTGCCGCATGAAGGTCCAGGCCGACGGAAACGCCCAACGGGACGACTGCTATTGCGGAAAACGCACCTTCACCTCGTCGCCCGGGCCGCACCCGGCGGCCCGCACCACATGCGGACAGGTGACGACGACGCCCTCATCAGCCAGAAATCCCGCCCCGACCACGTCGTCGTCCCCGGCAAGAACCTGGACGACCGCAGAAGCCCATGAGCGCTGTCTGTCACCGAAGCCTCGAACACCGCCCCGGCCGGAATCCGGCTCTTCGGCCGCCACGCCCACCATCGGCGCCTCTCCCCCCACGTCGACAGCGACGCAACAGCCCGCCCCTCATCGAACCCAGTACACACCCGACACCGGTTGCACACGTGCCCGTCTCACATATTCCCGGTGCCCCCTCGCCCCCTGCGGGACCGCCCCTCACGGCTCCTTCGCGACGGGCGGCTAGTGGGGACTCCGCTTCAGGGCTTCGAGAAAGAAGGTGAAGGCGGTGGTGGGGAAGGTGAGTGCGGCGCGGGCGGGGGCTTTGGAGTCGCGGATGGATATGGAGGGGTGGTGGTGGGCCACCTCCACGCAGGCGTTGCCGTCGCCGCTGCCGGAGTAGGAGGACTTCCGCCAGATCTCAGAGGTGACCATGGGATGCCTCACACGTCCTTTGCCAGTTGGTGAATGAGGTCACGCGACGGTTTCGGTTCGAGCGATACCGCCTCGACTCTACGGAAGAGTGTTCGGAATACGTTGAGCTGGGCTTCGCAATCGATGAACACGGTGCCGTGAGGGGCGTCGCGCACCACCGTGTCCAGTTCTGGCACCACGCCACCGGCGTACGCCATGGCGGCCGTGATGTCGGAGAAGTCCTCCAGGGCGAAGGGGATGACGCGTACGGTGACGTGGTCCCGCTCGGAGAGTTCCAGGATGCGAGCCAGCTGAGCCCGTGAGGTGGCGCTCCCACCGACCCTGATCCGCAGCGCTGCCTCGTGGACCAGTGCCTGGTAGGGAATGGACGGCTCTTCCGTGATGATGACGCGCCGCTCCATGCGGTGGTGAACGCGCGCCTCCAGTTCGTTGCACGGGAGTTGCGGGACCCGGCAGGAGAAGAGCGCCCGTGCGTAATCTTCACTCTGGAGGAGGCCCGGGACGTGCAAGAAGTCCACGTCCCACCGGAACGTGGCGTGATGTTCCAGTTCCGACAGATCCAAGAATGATGCGGGCAGTAGTTTCCGGTACTCCTCCCACCAGCCGCGTGTCCGATCCGTGGCCATCGCCACCAGTGCGTCGATCAACCCCTCGTCCGTGCAGGCGTAGTGCGCTGCCAGCCGCCGCACCGTGTCCACGCTGACACCCGCGACGCCGGATTCGATCTGGCTCAGGCGGGCCGCGTCGGTTCCCAACAGGACGGCGGCCTCACGTCCCTTCAGGCCCGCTTCTTCGCGCAGTTTCTGCAACTCCACGCCGAGGCGTGCTTGCCGAGCGGTCGGATGCCGTCTCCGCGCCATGCCCCTCCTCAGTCCAACAGGCGCCCGATAAGGCCCCGTTCGGGGTCAGATTACGGCAACAGCTTGCGCCGGACCAAGGTTGGCCCCTACGTTCGGTGACGCGACGCACACACAGTGGAACGCCGGGCCCACCGGAAGCGCACCGCCCCGTCCTGCCATGACGGCCGCGGCAAGGACACCGCCCGCCGACCGCGGCCCCCACCGCTCTCACCACCCGAACGGAGCTCACCCATGCCCGAGAACGACACCGATTCCTGGGAGTACTCCCTCTACGTCCCCAACGACCCCCGCGCCGTCACCGTCAGCCGCCGTACCCTCCGTGCCGTCCTCGCCCTCCACGGGCTCGCCGGGGTGACCGACACCGCGGAGCTGCTGGCCACCGAGCTCGTCGCCAACGCCGTAGGACACCAGAAGGGGCCGGCCGCCCTCCGGGTCCGCTGGCGGGACGGGGTGTTGCGGATCGGGGCGTGGGACGCGGATCCGGAGCCGCCGGGGCCGCCGGGGAGGTTCGAGGAGCTGGGGGACGCGGAGGAGGGGCGGGGGCTGGCCATCGTGCGGGCGTGCTCGGACCTGTGGGGCTGGCAGCCGCTGTCGAGGTCCGGGCATCACGGCAAGTACGTGTGGTGCGAGCTGGCCGGACTGTGACGGATCCGTGCGGCGTGACGCTGATCACGACGGGGGTGTGGACGCGGTGCGACCGTGGACACGGTGGGCGCCGCGCACCCACCGGACACTCCGCACGGACGAGGACGGTTCTTGGGCCAGGGAGGGGAACCCCGGCGCGCGCAGGCGTACGACGGGGAACTGGGTGCGGCCGTGGCGCGGGCCCAGGAGGGGGACGAGGCCGCGTTCGCGGTCGCCTACCGGATCGTGCACCCGGGGCTGGTGGGCTATCTGCGCGGGATGGTCGGCGACGACGCCGAGGACGTCGCCTCCGACGCCTGGCTGGAGATCGCCCGGGACCTGGGACGGTTCCAGGGGGACGGCGCAGGCTTCCGGGCCTGGACCGCGACCATCGCCCGGCACCGTGCGCTGGACCACCTGCGGCGGCAGCGGGCGCGGCCCCGGCCGACCGCGCTCGAACCGGACCTGCTCGAACTGCCCGGCCCGCACGACACCCACGACCAGGCACTGGAGGGGCTCTCCACCGAACGGGCCCTGGAACTGGTGCGCGGGCTGCCTCGCGACCAGGCCGAGGCGGTGCTGCTGCGGGTCGTGGTCGGACTGGACGGGCCCACCGCCGCGCGCGTCCTCGGCAAGCGGCCGGGTGCGGTGCGGACGGCCGCCCACCGGGGGCTGAAACGGCTCGCCCGCCAACTGGGCGTCGACGAGGTGACGGTCGACGATGCCGTGACGGACGACCGCCTCCGGGCGCCGGAGGCGCAGGGGGACGCGACATGAACACAGGCAGCCGCGATCCGTACGTACCAGGGGCTGGACCTCGCCGAAGACGGCGGCGCGAACAGAACCGGACGGGGCCGGGCACGGGCGGAGGGAGGGCTCGGGAGTGCCCCTGGCCGCTGTCGGGTCGGGCAGGACTTTCTGGATTCCTACTTGTTTGACACAATCGCTTCCATGTCTGAGACGACGTACAGCATCGGAGAGGGGCCGGCGACCCGGGTCAGCCTGTCTCTGCCCGAGGGGACCGCGGAGGCGATCCGGGCCCGGGTCGGCAAGCGGGAGTTCTCCGCGTTCATCGCCGCTGCCGTCGAGCGGGAGCTGAGGGGACAGGTGCTGGACGAGTACCTGGCCGACTACGAGAGCCGCAAGGGGCCGGTGTCCGGGCAGGCGCAACAGCGGGCGCGGCAGGTCTTCGACGAGGTGTTCGCCGAGGAAGACCAGTGGCCCGCCGCAAGCTGAGTCACGAGGGGACGCTGGTCCTGGACAGCGAGGGGCTCTCCAAGCTGCTCGCTGACGACGAGACCGTGGTGGCCCTGGTCGCGGAGGCGCGCTCGCGTGGCATGGAAGTGGTCATCTGTGCGCTCACCATCATCGAGGCCGTGCACGCCCGCACCAACAAGGCGCGGCTGAGCTGGCTGCTGTCCGGCCTTCGCGTGATCCCGGTGGGTGACGAGGAGGCGAAGGCGGCCTCGGCCCTGTTGATGGGTGCCGGCCTGCACGGTCACAAGTACGCCATCGACGCGGCCGTGGCCGAGGGGGCGCTTCGGCAGCAGCGGCCTGTGGTCATGCTGACCTCGGATGTCGACGACATGACCAAGCTCTGTGGAGAACGGGTCCGTCTCGTCGCCGTGTGAGCAGTCGGCGTGACGTCTTCTCGGGGTCTGGTTCTGCTCCCCTGCTGGGGCGTTCGGCGCTGAACCGAGGCAACGGCCGGGGCCGCCACCCCCCACAGGAGAGGCCCCGGCCGTCGCGCGGCACGGGCCGCGCGGCGGCCCGTACTCCCTACAGCGCCGTGCGTGCGTTTTCTGTCACACCTCGCACCCGCCCGCGGTCGTCACGAGCCCGCCGCACATTGTCCTGACATGGACGACCGGCGGTTTCAGGTCGTAACGTGCCTTTCGCGCCGGACGGCGGAGCGGCTGGACCACCGTGCCGCCGTGACCACTACGGTCGTGACCATCCGCGGGCCGTGACCATCCGCGGGCCGGGACCTCCTTCGGACCGGTCACACCGCAACCATCGACCGAGGACCACGACGTGGGGGACGACGCGGAGCTGACAGCCGCGGTGCTCGCGGCACAGCACGGAGACGAGACCGCGTTCCGGGCCGTGTACCGCGCGGTGCACCCGCGGCTCCTCGGGTACGTCCGCACACTGGTCGGCGACCACGACGCCGAGGACGTCGCCTCCGAGGCCTGGCTCCAGATAGCCCGGGACCTGGAGCGGTTCAGCGGCGACGCCGACCGCTTCCGCGGCTGGGCAGCCCGCATCGCCCGCAACCGTGCCCTGGACCACGTCCGGATGCGCGGCCGCCGCCCCGCGATCGGCGGCGACGAGACGGAGCTGACCGGCCGGGCCGCCGACTCCGACACCGCGGGGGAGGCCCTGGAGGCGCTCGCCACCGGCCGCACCCTCGACCTCATCGCTCGGCTGCCGCAGGACCAGGCCGAGGCCGTCGTCCTGCGGGTCGTGATGGGCCTGGACGCCAAGACCGCCGCCGAGACGCTCGGCAAGCGGCCCGGCGCCGTCCGGACGGCCGCGCACCGCGGACTGAAGAAGCTCGCCGAGCTGCTCGGCGACGACCCGGAAACGGCCGGTGTGCTCGGCACCCTGCCGCCCCAGCGAGGACCGCGCTCGCGCGCGGCGACGTCCGCCGGTGTGACGCCTGCGCTCGCGCGGACGCAGAAGGACATGTGATGGCCGACGAGCGCTGTGTCTTCCCGGGGGACGGGCAACCCCCCGGCGGTTCCGCCGCGGCCCGCGGTCCCGGCCGGGACCGCGGCTCCGGCCGCCGGCTGGACCGGGCGGCGGTGGAGCGTCTGCTGAGCGGTCAGGCACCCGACAACGCTGTCGGTGCCGCCCACCGAGACGAGGCCGAACGGCTCGCCCGTACCGTCGGCGCCCTCGCCGCGCTCGCCGCCGCCCCCGCCCCGGCCGACGGCGAACTCCCCGGCGAGGCCGCCGCCCTGGCCGCCTTCCGCAAGGCCCGCGCCGAGCGCCTGCCCCAGCCGGTGGCCTCCCCGACGGCCTCCCCGGACCTCGGCGGCGACGGACGCCCCGGCCGGACGGCGGCACCGGCCGCTCTTCCGGCGGCCGGGCACGACGACCACGCCGACGACGGCGGGCTGATCCGCATCGGCGGACGGAGCGCGCCGGACAGCCGACGCCGCCGCCGTCACCCCGTACGCCTCGGGCTGGCCGCCGCGCTGGCCGTCGGCATGGCCGGCGGGGTCGCCGTCGCGGCCGGTACGGGCATCCTGCCGACACCCTTCGACGGCACCGACCCGGGACCCGCGTCCTCCGTCTCGGGTGCCGCGACCCCCGGCCCGGACCGCCCGCTCGTCCCGCCCCCGCCGGACGACGGCGCGGGCGGCGCGACCGCCTCCGACGGCACCGCGAGCGGCACCCCGGCACCGGACGCCGAGGGGACCGCGCAGGGCACCGGCGACGACTCCGCCGCCCGCGGCACCGAGGACGACCGGAGCTGGCCCAGCGGCGTGACCTCGGCCTGCCGCGACGTCCAGGACGGCCACCGGCTGGACGCCGACCGCCGCAGCGCCCTGGAGGACGCGGCGGGCGGTTCCTCCCGCGTGTCGTCGTACTGCGCGCAGGTCCTCGACACGACCGGCGGCCAGGACTTGGGCACCGGCGACGACCGCGACGCGTGGGACAGCGCGGCCGAGGGCGGCACGAGCAGCGGCCAGGACCGCACGGAAACCGGCAACGGGCAGGACGGCGACGGCGACCAGGGCATCGCCGGCGAGCAGAGCGGCGACGGCGGCGGAGCCGGCCAGGACACCGGGGACGACGAGGACAGCGGCGGCGGGAAGAGCGGCAAGGACACCCGTGCGGACGATGTGACCGGTGTGACCGGTGTGACCGGTGAGTCCACCGCGTTCCACGGCACCAGTGCGTCGGGTGCGTCCGGTACCTCCGGTGCGCCGGGTGTGTTCCGTGGCGCCGGTGGGTCCGGCGGCTACGAACCGTCCGGCGCCTTCCGGTGATCCCACCCCGCCTCTCCCACCGCTCCCCGGCCTTCTTCGAACCCGCCTGACCTGCGGTTTCTCGGTCGCCGAAAAATCTTCGGCTCAGGGTGTGACGTTTTCCGCGGCCGTGACGCAGTACAGAGTGAGCCGACTGGTCATCGGCCCTCGCACCGAGCCGGGGTTCCCCCCGTACCCGCGGCTCGTGCACCCGGCGCGGGCGGGACACGTTCCCCCGGTCCCGCCCGCGCCGAGAACCCCTCCCCGAGAAACCCCGCCCGAGAACCCGCTCCCAAGACGACGGCCCCAGGCGCGCGCCGGGATGACGGCAGGCGCCCGGCCCGGCATGGTGGTGACTGACCGATCCGCACGATCGCTCGGCGGGAGGCATCACACCATGGCGCGCGAGTCGGAGTCCGGACTGCCGATCGAGCCGGTCTACGGGCCGGCCGCCCTGGACGGCTGGGACCCGGAGCGGAAACTGGGGGAGCCGGGGGCGTACCCCTTCACCCGGGGCGTCTACCCCTCGATGTACACGGGCCGCCCCTGGACGATGCGGCAGTACGCGGGATTCGGCACGGCGACCGAGTCCAACGCCCGCTACCGGCAGCTCATCGCCCACGGCACCACCGGCCTGTCGGTCGCCTTCGACCTGCCCACCCAGATGGGCCACGACTCCGACGCGCCGATCGCGCACGGCGAGGTCGGCAAGGTCGGCGTGGCGATCGACTCGGTCGACGACATGCGGGTGCTGTTCGACGGCATCCCGCTGGACCGGGTGTCCACGTCGATGACGATCAACGCCCCCGCCGCCCTGCTGCTGCTCCTGTACCAACTGGTCGCCGAGGAACAGGGCGTCGCCGCCGACCGGCTGACCGGCACGATCCAGAACGACGTGCTCAAGGAGTACATCGCGCGCGGCACGTACATCTTCCCGCCCCAGCCCTCCCTGCGCCTCACCGCGGACATCTTCCGCTACTGCCGGACCGGGATGCCGAGGTGGAACACCATCTCGATCTCCGGCTACCACATGGCCGAGGCGGGCGCCTCCCCCGCGCAGGAGATCGCGTTCACCCTCGCCGACGGCATCGAGTACGTCCGTACGGCGGTCGCGGCCGGCATGGACGTCGACGACTTCGCCCCCCGGCTGTCCTTCTTCTTCGTGGCGCGCACCACCCTCCTGGAGGAGGTCGCCAAGTTCCGTGCCGCGCGCCGCATCTGGGCGCGGGTGATGAAGGAGGAGTTCGGGGCGGAGAACCCGAAGTCGATGATGCTGCGCTTCCACACGCAGACGGCGGGCGTCCAGCTGACGGCGCAGCAGCCGGAGGTGAACCTGGTGCGGGTGGCGGTGCAGGGCCTGGCGGCCGTGCTCGGCGGCACGCAGTCCCTGCACACCAACTCCTTCGACGAGGCGATCGCGCTGCCGACCGACAGGAGCGCGCGGCTGGCGCTGCGGACGCAGCAGGTGCTGGCGTACGAGACGGACGTGACCGCGACGGTCGACCCCTTCGCCGGGTCGTACGTCGTCGAGAGCATGACCGACGACGTCGAGGCGGCCGCGCTGGAGCTGATGCGGAAGGTCGAGGACCTCGGCGGGGCGGTCGCGGCGATCGAACGCGGCTTCCAGAAGTCCGAGATCGAGCGCTCCGCCTACCGCATCGCCCAGGAGACCGACAGCGGCGAACGGACCGTGGTCGGCGTCAACCGCTTCCGGCTCGACGAGGAGGAGCCCTACGAGCCCCTCCGCGTCGACCCCGCGATCGAGGCCCGGCAGGCGGAGCGGCTGGCCAGGCTGCGGGCGGAACGGGACCGGACGGCGGTCGACTCCGCCCTGGACGCCCTGCGGAAGACGGCGGAGGGCGACGACAACGTCCTGTACCCGATGAAGGAGGCGCTGCGGGCGCGGGCGACGGTGGGGGAGGTGTGCGACGCGTTGCGGGGGGTGTGGGGGGCCTATGTGCCGTCGGATACGTTCTGAGCTGGGTGACTCCTCCGAACGGGTGATCGGAGGCGGAATCTGCCCGCCTCCGGTTACGCTCATGGAGAGTGTCTCCGAAGGGAGGGTGCCGTGGCTGTGATGCTGCACGAGTCGTCGCTTTCCGATGCTGCCGACCGGCTCTGGGAGGAGCTGCCCGGGCACCGGGTGGAGATCCTCAACGGGAGCATTGTCGTGACACCGCCGCCGGATGGGCCGCATCAGGAGACGCTGACCTGGCTCATCGAGGAGTTTTCGAAGGTCCGAGCCAGGCAGGCAGGGCTCAGATACCTGCAAGGCGTCGGCTTGTGGCTACCGACGGGGCCGGACGATTACGCGGTGCCGGACTTCTCCGTCGTGGATGCCGATTACAAAGACGCGTTCGTAGAGAAGAATTGCTACGCGCCTCATGTCTTCCGCCTGGTCCTGGAGGTGACCTCCTCGAACTGGACCAATGACACAGCTACGAAGGTCGACATCTACGCCAGGGCGGGCGTCCCCATCTATTTCATCGCCGACCGCAAACACGGCGAGGTCCTCCTGTACACCGACCCCGCCGACGGCAAGTACCCCGCCCCCGCTCGTTACAAGCGGGGCCAGTCGGTCCCCGTCCCCGAGTCCGTAGGGGTCGCCCTGGAGCTCTCCGTCGACACCCTCCTGGACGGCGAGGACTGACCGTCGTACCCCCGTGCGACACTCGTCCTCATGTTCGGCGTCATCGATCTCCCCACCTACCTGGCAGGCCTCGTCCTGATCGTCCTCCTCCCCGGGCCCAACTCCCTGTACGTGCTCTCCGTCGCCGCCCGGCGCGGCGTGCGGGCCGGGTACACCGCCGCGGCCGGGGTGTGGTGCGGCGACACCGTCCTGATGACGCTGTCCGCCGCCGGCGTCGCCTCCCTCCTCCAGGCCAACGCCGTGCTGTTCGGGATCGTGAAGTACGCGGGCGCCGGGTACCTGACCTGGCTGGCGGTCGGCATGCTGCGGGCCGCGTGGGGGATGTGGCGGGACCGGCGGGCGGCGGCCGCCGAGCGGCCCGAGGCCGCCGATCCCGACGAGCGGCCCTTCCGGCGGGCCCTCGTGGTCAGCCTCTTCAACCCCAAGGCGATTCTGTTCTTCGTCGCCTTCTTCGTTCAGTTCGTCGACTCCGACTACGCCTACCCGGCCCTGTCGTTCGTCGTCCTCGGGGCGTTCGCGCAGCTCGCCAGTTTCCTGTATCTCAGCGCGCTGATCTTCAGCGGGACCAGGCTGGCGGACGCCTTCCGGCGGCGCAGGCGCCTCTCGGCGGGGGCCACCTCGGCGGCCGGGGCCCTGTTCCTCGGGTTCGCCGCGAAGCTGTCCCTCGCGAGCTCCTGACCGGGCCGACTACCGGCGCGACCCCAGTGCCGTGACGTACGCCGCGAGGTCCGCCGCCGTGTCACCGGCCCAGCCGACGTACCCGTCGGGCCGGACGAGGAACCACCCGGCCCCGTACAGCTCCGGGGCGGCACCGCGGACGACACGCACCTCGTCCCCCGGGCCGTCCCCGAGGCCGTCCCCCAGGTCCGGCACCTCACCGGCGGTGTCCAGCGCGAGCAGCGTCCAGTGCGGCCCGCGGAACGCGTCGAAGAGCCGCACGCCGCCCACCCTCCCGTCGGGTGCCCGGTCACCGGCCCGCACCCGGCCCGGGGCCGTACGGGTCTCCCGGGACAGCGACGACTCCCGGTAGCCGAGGCCGAGCTGACGCGTCGCGTCCCCGCGCCGGGTCTCCCCCCGGTGGATGCTCGTCGACAGGCCGAGCACCTCGGCGGCGACCGGGCGCCGCTCCTCCTCGTAGGTGTCCAGCAGGGCGGCCGGGGCCTGTCCCCGCAGGACCGCCGCCAGCTTCCAGCCCAGGTTGTACGCGTCCTGCACGCTGGTGTTGAGGCCCTGCCCGCCCGCGGGGGAGTGGACGTGCGCGGCGTCCCCCACGAGGAAGACCCGCCCGTCGCGGAAACGGTCCGCCAGGGCCGCCCGGGGGCGGAAGTCCGACGCCCAGCGGACCTCGGTCACCTGCTCCGGGGTGAGGTGCGAGCGGGCGGCGACGACCGCGCGGATGCCGTCGAGGGAGAGGTCCACCGAGGTCCCCTCCGCGAACCGGGCCACCAGCTGGAAGTCGTCCGTGCCCGCCAGCGGGCAGAGGGAGAGGAAGCCGCCGCCCTCCCCGTCGCCCGGCGGGAAGATGTGCCAGTTGTCGCGGTCCAGACCGGCCACCCGCACGTCCGCCACCAGCGTCGGGCTCGGGTCGACCGTCTCGCCGGTCATACCGATGCCGAGCGCCCGGCGCACGGCCGAACGGCCCCCGTCGGCGGCGACCACGTAGCGGGCGCGCACGTCCCCGCCGGAGGCGCAGTGCGCCGTCACCCCCGCTGCGTCCTGCGTGAGCCCCGTCACCTCGCGCCCGAAGGCGACCTTCCCGCCGAGTTCCTCCAGACGCGCCCGCAGGATCTCCTGCGTGCGCCACTGCGGCACCATCCACGGTTCGTCGTAGGGGGAGTCCTCGGTCGGCTCCACCGGGTCGAACATCCGGTGCTCGCCCGCCCGCCGCCCGTCCTGCCAGATCATCCCGACCGGATAGCCGCCGCTGGCCGCGCGGATCGCGTCGAGGACGCCGAGGTCGTCGAAGACCTCCATCGTGCGCGGCTGGAGCCCCTTGCCCCGCGAGCCGGGGAACAGCCCGTCGGCCCGCTCGACGAGGACCGCGTCCACCCCACGCCGGGCCAGTTCGATGCCCAGGGCCAGCCCGCTCGGGCCCGCGCCCACCACGAGCACGTCCGTCTCGTACGCGTACGCCGTCATACGACCACTCTCCTTAACGTTGTTAAGTGCTGTCGGTCGCAAGGGTGTCCTTAACGGCGTTAAACTGTCAAGCGTGACTCCCGAACGACGCGCCCCGCTGGACCGGAAGCAGGTGGCCGACGCCGCCCTGCGGTTGCTCGACGAGGTCGGCCTGAACGGCCTCACCCTGCGGGCCATCGCCCGGGAGCTGGATGTCAAGGCGCCCGCCCTGTACTGGCACTTCAAGGACAAGCAGGCGCTGCTCGACGAGATGGCGACGGAGATGTACCGCCGGATGGTCGCCGGGACGCCCCTCGACCCGGACGACACCTGGCGGGAGCGGCTGCTGAAAGCCAACCGCGGACTGCGGGCAGCGCTGCTCGGCTACCGCGACGGCGCGAAGGTCTTCAGCGGCTCACGCTTCACCGGCGTCGAGCACGCCGGGCAGATGGAGGACGGCCTGCGCCTCCTCACCGCGGCCGGCTTCCCCTTCGCCCAAGCCGTCCGCGCGGTCACCACGACCCACCTGTACACCCTGGGATTCGTTACGGAGGAACAGGGCGTCCTCCCCCTGCCCGGCGAACGGCGCGAGGGCTTCGACCTCGAGGAGCGCGCCCGGATGATGGCCGACTTCCCCCTGGCGGCCCGGGCGGGCGCGGAGATCTTCACCGATTTCGACCGGCACTTCGAGGAAGGGCTGGCGATCGTCCTGGACGGGATCGCGGCGCGGTACGGGATGCGGTAGGCGGTCTCCGTAGGAGTTTCCGTAGGAGTTTCCGTAGGAGTCTCTCCCTCACCGCACCCGCGACAGCGCCGCCCGCAGCCGGGGCGTCAGCGGCTTCTCCACGAACCGGTTCAGCAGCCAGGCCAGCAGCAGCATCGAGGCGAGCGTCAGGGCGAAGGCGGCCGACGACGGCAGGTGCAGGCCGCGGTGCAGCACGCGGATCACCACCCACCCCAGGTGCTCGTGGACCAGGTAGAACGGGTACGTCAGCGCCCCGGCCACCGTCAGCCGGCGCCAGTTCACCCGGTTCAGCAGGCCGAGCGCGATCGCCGCGACCGCCGCGAAGCCGAAGGCGACCACGCCGACGATGCCGAACGTGGTGCGGTGGGCGAAGGCGTCCGGGTCGGAGGCGTTCCACAGCGAGTCCACCGCGTAGTGCTGCCCGATCAGGAAGCCGACGGCGACGATGCCCCAGGCGAGGGCGTCCCGCCGGTCGCGGTGGACCAGGTAGAGGCCGATGCCGCCGATGAAGTACGGCGCGTACTCCGGCATCAGCACCAGGTCGAGCAGCGGCTCGTGCGCCGCCTCCGCGACGACCGCCGCCAGGGTCCACACCGCGCAGAACAGCACGACCCGCCGCCGGTTCGCGCCCGGCAGCACGACGCACAGCGCGAACAGCGCGTAGAAGCGGATCTCCACCCACAGCGTCCAGCACACGCCCAGCACCCGGTCCGCGCCCAGCGGCTGCTGGAGCAGGGTCAGGTTCACCAGCGCGTCGCTCGGCGACACGGCCTCGTACACGACCGCCGGCAGCGCGAACACCGCCGTCACCAGGACGACGGCCACCCAGTACGCGGGCAGCAGCCGGGACGCGCGGGAGGCGAAGAACGACCGCGGCGAACGGCCCCAGCCGCTCATGCAGATCACGAACCCGCTGATCACGAAGAAGATCTGGACGCCGAGACAGCCGTAGGCGGCGAACGCGCTCAGCGTCGGGAACTGGAGCTTCGGCGAGGTGCCCCAGGCCTGGGTGACGTCACCGCCGCGTCCGGCGTAGTGGTACACCGCCACCATCAGCGCGGCGACCAGCCGCAGCCCGTCCAGGGCCCGGAGCCTGCCCTCCCGCCGCCCCGGAGCCGGCGCGGACGGGTGCGGGGCCGGGGCCGGAACGTCCGGCTCCGGGGCCGCCGGCGCCGCGCCGGACCGTGATGCCGAGGTGCTCACGACCGTTTCCGTCACGCTGTATCCCTCGCAGTGCGCCGTGGGTTCGTCTCTCCCGCCCGCCCCGGACTCCCGGGGGGCCGGGCCGTGCGCGTGCCTCAGTCCGACTTCAGCAGCCGGGCCGAGCGGTTGCCGAGCTGGACGCGCACCGCCTCCCGGCGCGCGAGCTGCCGGATGGACCGGCCCCGCGTGCCGAGCAGGTTCGCCACCCGCGCGACCTCCGTCCACACCCGGGCCCGCTCGCCGCCCGCGATCGCGGCCGCGGAGAGCAGCCGGCAGGCCTCCTTGGCCTCGCCGCGCCGGGCCCGGATCTCGGCCATGCCGATCAGGACGTCCACCGGCTGCCGGCGGCGCAGGATCTCGGTGCCCACCCGCAGGGCGTCGTCGTGCTTGCCCGCCTCGAAGTGACGGGTGAAGTCCTCGGTGAGGTACTTGCCGTGCCGGGCGAGCACCGCGGCGAACCGCGCGTTCGGCGACTCCGCGCCGTCCGGCAGGCCGTCACCGGTCCCGTCGCCGCCCTCCGACACGCCGTGGGCCGTCCTCTCGCCGCCCTCCGACACGCCGTGGGCCGTCCCCTCGCCGCCCTCCGACACGCCGTCCGCCGTTGTCCCCGCGCCGGTCCCGGACGCCCCCGGCGCCCCGCCACCTGCTACGGGGGACCCGCCGGCGGCTACGGGGGACCTGCCGTCGGCGACGGGGCGCCGCCGGGACTCGCCCGGTCCGGGCAGCCCCAGCGCCGTCGTCATCCGGGCGGTGAACGCGGGAATGTCGAACAGCTCCTCGACGTCCTGGTACTCCGTCTCCGACACGGCCTCGTCCAGCACCCGGCGCAGCGCGTCGAGCGCCGCCTCGGGCGTGTACTCGGCGAAGGAGCGGTAGCCGGGAACGCCCTCCAGGACCTCCCGGGAGCCCACCCGGTGGTAGGTGACGGTCCGCAGCCGCTGCTGCACCGCCTCCACCACCGACAGCGGCATGGGGTCGTCGACGCTGGACAGGAAGAAGACGTCCGAGGCGGCGAGTTCCTCCCGCACCCGGTCCCGGGAGAGCGCTCCCATCCACTCGACGCGGTCCGACAGCAGCGTGGCGGCGTTGATCCGCCACGTCTTGTGCCCGATCCACGCGAAGCGCCACGGCAGGCCCTGCGCGTAGGCCAGTTCGGCGACCCGCGAGAACAGGTCGAGGCCCTTGCGGTCCTGCATGGAACCGACCATCACGACCCGCGGCCGCTCCCCGGGCGTGCGCCGCGCGCGGGCGCGGTGGGTGTCGCGGGGGACCGTGTTGTAGACCACGACCGGGTCGCTCACGCCCAGCTGGCGGAACATGTCGGCCTGCGCGGTGGAGACGCACAGCACCTTCAGCTTGGGCAGCAGGGTCAGCATCTCCTGGTGCCGCAGGGTGTGCTGCCCGCCCTCGAAGTTCATGACGTACTCGGTCTCGTGGGCGTACAGCACCACGGACTTCCCGGCGTCCCGCAGCGCCTGGACCAGCTCGTTGGCCAGCGGCGAACGCCAGAACGGGGCCAGGCTGTTGACCAGGACCACCTCGGCGCCCTCCAGGTCCGCCATGACGTCCTCGGCGCGGCTGTAGGCGCCGAGGTCGAAGTAGCGGACGTCCACCGGGCTCTGCGCGAGCAGCGCCTGGGTGTAGGTGAGGACGGGGATCGCCACGCCCGTGACGTACGAGAAGCCGAGGCCCAGCACCGCCAGCGAACGCGGCCGGTCCATCCGCCCCTGGACGGCGCGCAGCGCCCGTTCGGCCCGCGACAGGCCGGCGTGCCCGTCGTCCTCGCCCGCCGTCCAGCGCGGGGCGGGCCGCTCGGCGGGTACGACGGCCCGCTCGACCAGGCGCAGGACGCGTTCGGCCACGTCGTCCTGGAAGGCGATGAAGTGCTCGACGGGCTCGCCGTGCACGTTGGCCGCGAACTTGCCCGAGCGTTGGAGGTCGGCGACCACGTCGACGAGCTCTCCGACGGTGCCCACGTTGCGCAGCAGCGGGTGGTTGACCGTGGGGAAGACGATGTTCAGCGGGGGCGGGCTGAACAGGACCAGCGGGGTGCCCGCCCGCAGCGTCTGGAGATACGTCGTCGAGAAGAAGGTGACCGCCAGGTCGTACCCGTCGAGGGCGTCGGCGTCCAGCAGTGCCTTCTCGTCCAGGACCGTCACGTCGGGCAGGGTGCGCAGCCAGGTGAGGTGGCCGTCGAGCGTGGACGGATGCGGCTTGATCTCCACCTGGCCGAACTCGGTGAGCGCGGCGCACAGTTCGGTGAGCTGCTCGCGGTGCTGGTTCCGGGAGAGCTTGCGCTGGTCACCCAGCGGCTGGTCGAGGACCACGATGCGCAGCGGCTCACCGGGGTCCTTGGCGTGCCGGTGGGTGGTGGAGCGGGCCGCCCGCAGCAGGGCGGGGTCGTCGCTGTGCCCGAGGGCGCCGGTGATGTGGACCGGCGCGTCGGCGTCCGCGGAGCGGAACAGCAGGTGGTGGGCGGTGGCCGGGCCCCAGACGCAGACGGCGGCCGGGCCGGAGGAGCCGTAGTACCAGTTCTGGTCGTGCAGCCCGGCGTCGGTCCGCTTGAAGTGGAAGTCGAGATGGCCGTCCTGGACGAGGACCAGCGGGAGGGAGCGGCCCAGCGTCCCGGCCACCCGGCGTCCGCGCTGCGACTGGTCGTTGAAGAACACCAGCCGGTCGATGCCCTCCTCCTCGGCGAAGGCGCGTATGCGGTGGCCCAGTTCCTCCAGGAACTCGGCGTCGCTCAGCGCCTCGTCGACGGTGAAGAGATTGCGTGCCGTGAGGCCGTCGAAACGGGCCGCCGCCTCCTCCGCGATCCATCCGGCGACGTTTCCGTCCCGGTCCGCGGTGACCAGGTGGAACGAATGGGCGTCGGCGCCCTCGGCGCGCATGATCTCCGACGCGAGGTTGACGCCGTTGCGGTTCTCGACAAACACAGCGATGCGCATCGATGTACCAGTCCACTCCGAAATCTTGGGCGGCGGGGAAGGCGCTCAGAACGCGGTAGCCACCACGAGTACCGGCCTCGGTGACGGAGGACCAGGCATACCTTCTTTCGTGCATGAAATACGATCAGGTTTCCCGTAATGGGGAATCCCGAGGGAACGCCCGGTGAACAGTCTGCGAGCGCTGTGCGTCCGGGCCCGGCCTGGCCCTGCGTCCACGCGGACCGCCTCGGTCTGTCCGCACGGCCGACGGCGGCCGAGCGGGCCTGAGGCGCGCTGTGCCGGTCGCTCGGCGACACGGCGGCCGCGCCCGGGGAGGTCAGTACCGCGGCGGCGCGGGCGACATCGACGACCGTGCGCCCCGCCGGGCGGCGGGCGGTGCGGGGTGCGGCACTCGTGGAGGCCGGAGACGCCCCGCACCGACGGGAGAGCGGTCCCGCACCGACGCACGGCAGGACCCGGTAGCCGCGAAGCCGTCGTGGACGAGGAGGGGGCCTCCCGCGTGGGCGGCCCTCTCCGGCTAAGGGTGGGCGTGATCGTGGCGCTCCCAGAGAACCGTGCCCCGAACGGCCGCCATGGTGACGACGGATCACCTGGGTACCGTGGCCTCGTTCCGGGACCCGCGACGGGTCAGGGGCGGGTGGCACCGTAGTAGTCGGACTCCGGCATGGCGGACGTCAGGGAGGCGATCTCGACGTTCTTGCCGGTGCGTGGGGCGTGGATGACGTTGCCGTCGCCCGCGTACATGGCGACGTGGTAGATCCCGCTGGAGCCGCCGTTCGACCAGAACAGCAGGTCGCCGACCTTCAGGTCGTTGCGGGAGACGGCGTGGTCGGAGGTGGCGCCGTACTGGGCGGCCGCGGTGCGCGGCAGGTGCAGGGAGGGCCAGTAGGAATACTGCACGAGCGAGGAGCAGTCGAAGCCGACCGTGGAGGAGGCGGAGCACGTGCCGTTGAGGTAGCCGTTGACGCCGTCGCAGAAGCCGGTGGTCGGGCCCGAGGGGGAGCCGCCGCCCCACGCGTAGGGGGTGCCGAGGCGGGCGACGGCCCGCCGGACGGCGTCGGCGCCGTCGCCGGAGCCGGACACCTCGTACAGGCCTGCCCCCTGGAACTTCACCATCGTTGACAAGATGATCTTCACGTAGTTCTGGGTCTCCGCGTACGGGGGGATGCCCCGTGCGTCTTCGACGGCTCCCCAGCCCGCGTTGTAGCCGGCCAGGGCGAGCGCGCGGACGTCACCGGAGTACCCGGAGGACTTGGCCTGCTTGAGCAGGGAGCACATCATGCGGCCCTGCGCCATGACGGCGTCGCCGATGTCCCAGGGACTCGCCTCGCCGTTGCCGTCGGCGTCACGGCCCCAGGTCGCCCAGGTGCTGGGCATGAACTGGGCCGGGCCCTGCGCGCCGGCGTCGGAGGTGGCCGCCTCGCGGCTGGTCTGGAACTTGCTCTCCTGGTAGAGCTGCGCGGCCAGCAGGGCCGGGGTCAGCTCCGACTCCGAGCACTCCTCGGAGGCCTTCAGGATCCACGGCCGGAACTCGGCGGGCACGCCCTGGAGGCCACCGCCGCCGTCCGAGAGTTCGTCGGCCGCCGCGTCCTCGTCGACGAGCACCGCGGCCACCAGGCCGGTGACGGCCAGCAGGAACAGGCCTATGACCGCGGCGGCGGCTCTGATGAGCACCTTCACGCGTGTGTCCCCCGAGTCGTGCGCATCCGTTCGGCGACCTTCTGCCGGACGAGGTCACGGGCGGCTGCGTGGGCCTGCCGCCACTGCGCGAGCGTGAGCCCGTAGCCGGCGGCCCAGGAAACCGGGTCGCTCACCCCGGAAACGCCCCGCTCAACCTGTGAAACCGCCTGCCGCACCACACCGATACGCGCCGCCATCTGCTCCTGTGTGAGCCCCATCCGGCGGCGTGTCTCACGCAGCGTCAGACCCGGACCACGATGGAAGAGATCCTCAAGCGGTACCCCAAGGGTGCGGGCCAGAGCACGCGCGACCCGAGGTTGTGGCTGGTGAGAGCCCTTTTCGGCCGACCGTACGGTGTTGGCGCTGATGCCCGCGGCAGCCGCCAGGTCTTCGACGTCGACCCCGGCTTCCAGGCGTAACGCCCGTGCCCGCTGACCGTTGAACAGCGACAACGCCCCCTGACCTCCCCCGACGTAAAAAACGCTACCCAGCACTGTCAGCGGGTCACGCTAGCCTCTGTACTCTCAGAAGCCCAAGATCAATATGGGCGAACGCAAATGTGCCACGGGGGAGTTGAGGCATGTCCACCCACCCGGTGACCTCAATCACCGAAGGTCGGCCGTCTGTTGACCTCCGGTTCGCCTTGATTTCCGTGCACGGCTACGGAATTGCGGGTGCCACGGCGGCCCGGATGCTCGACTCTGAGGGCGGCGGGCAGGCCCGCCTGCTGCACCCGGGGGAGTCCGTCCCGTACGGGGCGCTGCCGGTGCTGCTGGCGGAGACCACCGTGTACGGCGCGGTGTGCGTCGAGCACATGGTCCGCACCTGGAGCACCGCACTGCCCCGCCCCTGGCTGGTGCTGATCTCCGACGCCCCCGCCCGGCCCGTACCCGCCGCGCGCTACCGCTTCCGGGCACTGCGCTCCCGCCTGGCCGGGACCGCGACCGTGCCGTACCTGCCGGTGCTCCGCACGGTCGAGTCGGCCGACGAGGCCCTCCAGGACAAGCACGTACAGGCCGCCGCCGAGAGGCTGCGGCGGCAGATGGAAGGACGATGACCATGCACGCGGCCATGCAGCTGATCAACCTTGCGGCCGACGGGGACCTGATCCCCGGGAGCAAGCCGAAGCAGATCGAGGGACTGGATGACACCGTCGGCGACCTGTTCGACTACGGGTTGTGGCTGCTGATGCTGGCGGGCGCCGGCGGCACCGGCTTCGGCGTCTACAAGCTGGCCGTGTCGGACAAGTCCCGGAACGGCGGCGGCAGCGAACCGTTCAAGTGGATGGGTGCCGGAGTGGCGGCCATCCTGCTGTCGGGGTCTCTGATCACGATCCTCAACGGCATCGCGGGCTAGGCGGCGGACTGTGTCACGGACGAGGGGAACCTGGAACACCCCGGCCACCTGGCTGGCCGGCGCCGCGCTCGCGGCAGTGCTCGCCCTGACCGGGTACGTGGTGCTCGGCGGTAGCGACGACGGCGGATCGGACGCGGCGGGCAAGGGCGGGGCGACGGCGAGCGCGTCCAATTCCGCCACGGCGAGCCCGGTCCCGGACTACACCGAGCCGGGGGACTGGACGGAGCCGGAGCGGTGGGTGGCGCTTCCGCAAGGCGAGCGCACCGACACGTACGGCAGCGAGGTTGGCTTCCCGCACACCACCGAAGGTGCGGTGTCGCTTCTGGTGACCTCTACCAACGGCAGCGTGGAGCCCGGGCACAGCACGGTCGATGTGCAGATGCGCCTCTACCGCTCGTACATGAGCGCCGACGATCGGAGCGACGAAAACGTCGAGAAGATCGAGAAGGGTGCGCAGGAGACCGACAAGAAGTTGCACCAGCAGATGGGGGTGTCTGCGGACAGTGAGCTGCCTTCCGGCTCGTACGTGCGCACCACTGTGATCGGCTTCAAGGTCATCCAGGCGGCCGACGACGAGGTCAGCACATGGATGCTGGCGAAGGTCGTCACGAAGAAGGGCGAGCTGGAGAAGGAAACCGCCGAGTACATCCGCGTGCTGATGGCCGCCCGCTGGGAGACAGAGGACTGGAAGCTGTCGACACAGGCAAGCGTCCAAGCCTCGCAGCAAGTGGGCTCGGACAAGCCGGGGATGGCCGTGCCGGGAGATGAGAAGTTCAACGAGTACGGCTGGACCGCCATCAGGGAGGCGTCGTGAGACGTCTGGCGGCGGTGCTGCTGGCTCTGGTCGCCATGCTCGGGCTGGGGATGGCAGCGGCGCAGCCGACGGCGGCTGACGACGGGCCGATCAGCGACGTCGTGGAGGGCATGTGCGATGTCGGCGCCACCACCACGGCACCGGGACTGATCGGCAACCTCGTCACGGGCGGCGGCGTCTACGACATGTGCGAGAAGGTCGGTGAAGAGGCCCAAGAGAAGGCCAACGAGGCCTGGGACGCGGTCTGGGACTCCGTTCTCGGTGACGTGATTACCTCGGGTGCCGACGTGACGAAGTGGGTCATCAGGAAGGTGTTCACCGTCTCCCTGATGGGCCCGTCGCTGGATCTGGCGGGCACCGGCCTGTTCGGCGAGGACGCCACTCTGGCAGGCATTCTGACCTGGTTCGGGCTGGTCGTCGCCACTGCCGGCGCGATGTGGCAGATCGGCAAGATGGCTGTCACCGGCCAGGCCAAACACCTGGGACGGGCCGCGCTGGGCTGGGTGGAGAACGTCCTGCTGTCCGCGGTGGGCGTCAGCCTGATCGCGGTCCTGCTGTCCGCGGGGGACGCCCTGACCGCCGGGCTGGTCGACGCGACCTTCAGCAAGGACGGCGATGCCTACGAGACGATCGTGGGGATCATGGTGCCCGCGACGGCAGCGGTCCACAACCCGGTCACCATGCTGTGCGTCGTCGTGGTCCTGCTGCTGATCGGGTTCATCCAGCTGGTCATGGTCTTCCTGCGGCAGGCCGCGATCCCGATCCAGTGTCTGCTGCTGCCCGTGGCCGCGGGCGGTCGGGTCGGCGGCGACGCCACCCGGCAGTGGGCGCCCCGCCTGATCACGTCGATCCTCGTGGTCATCGCCTACAAGCCGATTCTTGCGGTGATCATCTGCGTGGGCTTCAGCGAGCTCGGCAACGACTCGCACACGCTCGCGGATTGGCTGCGCGGCTGCGCCACGTTCGTCCTGGCGATCCTCGCGCCGGGCCCGCTGACGAAGCTCTTCGCTCCGTTCGGCGCGGCCCTCGGGTCGGGCCTGGCCACCGGGGGCATCGGCGGCGCGCTGGGCAGTGCCGCGGACTACTTCGGGGGCCTTGGCGGCAAGGACGGCAAGGACGGCGGCGCCGGAGCGCAGCTTCCCACTCCGATGGACCGCGCCAAGTACGTCGAGCAGAGCATGGGCCGTCAGGGCAGCGGCGGCACCGGCGGCGAGGGGGAGGCCGGGCGCGACGCCCAGACGCAGGCCGCACGGAACGAGGCGGGCCGGGTTCCCGCTCAGGGTGCTCCGGCCGACGGCGCCACGGCCGGCATCGGAGCGGACACCGCGAAGACCGGAGCCCCCGGCGTCCAGACGGCCGGAGCGCCCGGCTCGACCGCGAGCACCGGCGGTACGGCGGCGGCCGGCGCGGCCGGTATCGCCATTCAGATCTTCGACGGGGTGAACAACGCCCTCCAGGGGGCGAGCAATGAGATCGCGAACGGGGGCAACACGCAGTGACCAGCCATGAGGTGCCGCGGACACTGATGGTCGACGGTTTCCGGACCCGGCAGTCCTTCGGGTTCGGCGGTCTGTCGAAGACGGCCACGATGGTGGCCGCGGGGGTCCTGGTCGCCGAGGGCATCGTCGGCTCGCAGGCGCCGGGCACCCTCCTCGTCACCCTTCCGGTCACGTTCCTGGGCATCGTCGCGGCGGCCGCCCGCCGGCACGGCATGTCCGCGCTGGCCTACTGCTGGGCCCGCCTGTCGTGGAAGCGGGCCGCCCGGGTGGACGCGACCGCCTACCGGAGGGTGCTGCTGCCCTACCCGTACGCGTTGGATCTGCCGGGGGTGGGGGCCAGTTCCACCCTGATCAAGGCCTACGACCCCACCACCGGCAGGCACGTTGGCGTCGTCCACGACCGCGGCTCGGGCCGTATGACCGTCACGACGCTGCTGGCGCCCGGCGGCAGCCTGATGGCGCCGACCGGCGCCGTGCAGAGCAGTCTGCGGACCTGGTCGAGCGTGCTGGACGCCATGTCCACCGACGACCACGTCAGGGGCGCGAGCGTCACCATCCAGATCACCCCCGGTGCGGGGGAGGCTCTGGGCGACGACGTGAAAGCCCGCAAGGACCCGCGCGCCCCGCGGCTGGCCACGCAGATCATCGACGAACTGGTCCGCACCACCCCGCACGCCACCGCCAGCGTGGCGCCGTGGATGAGCGTCATCGTCGACCCCACCGCCTCCGCCAACGCGCCGACCGAACTCGCCGACCAGGTCGCCGAGGCCCTGCGCGTGGTGGACGGGCTGGACCTGTCCGGCACGGGCACCGACATCGAACGCCGCGCCACCGACATCGACCTACGCCGCCTGGTCCGGTCCGCCTACGACCCGGACGTCTTCAACGCCCGCGACAAGGAGTTCGAGGAGCTGTCCTGGTCGGAGTGCGGGCCCCAGGCCGCCGACGACGGCTGGGAGGAGTACGCCCACGACGGCGGCGTCTCCGTCTCCTGGGTGCTGCGGGAGATGCCGCGCCGCCCCATCTCCTACAGCGTGCTGCTGCCCCTGCTCGCGCCGGGCCGCTTCCAGCGGCGCATCACCCTCGCCTACCGGGTCTTGGACCCGCATGAGGGGGAGGCGGTGCTGGAGCGGGAGATCTCCCACGCCTACAACCGGGCGCAGGCCACCGCCGAGGTCAAGGGCCGTGCGAAGTGGTCGCAGAAGGCCGACGCCCAGCGCGCCGAGCAGGCCGCCGCCCAGGTCGCCGGGGGCTCCCAGGTCTGCGACTGGACGCTTATGGTCACCGTGACCGCCCGCAGCACCGCCGACCTGCCCGCGGCCCGCCAGGAACTGGAACGCGCGGTCAAGGCCACGCGCGGCATCCGCATGCGGCCCGCCTATGGCGCGCAGGCCGCGGTCTTCGCGGCCGGACTGCCGCTCGGCTACCACCCGCTGGTGAAGGACTGACCCCATGGCACCACGCAAACCCCGCCCGCCGGCGGTGACCACCCCCAGGCGGATGACCCGGCCGGTCGAGCAAGCAGCTCCGAGCCGTGAGGAACGCCGCGCGGAGAGGAAGCTGCGTGCCCGGTTCGCGCCTCGTCTCGGGTGGGGAGGTGCGTTCGGCGGCCGCGTGCCGGTGGAGGACACCGGCACCGTCTACACCGGCCCCACCAGCCAGGCCGGCGGCATCTACCCGTTCCTGCTCGGCTCCGGCCTGCCGCCGCGCGGCGTGCCGGTCGGCCGCGACGTGCTGACCGGCGAGCTGGTGTGCATCGACCCCTCCGGCTGGACCGGACGGCTCACCACCAACCCTGGCGTGTGGGTGATGTCGCAGCCCGGCGCGGGCAAGTCCGCGCTGGTCAAACGGATCTGCCTGGTCTACTCCGCCTACGGGCACATGGTGTGCGTCCCCGGCGACGTCAAGGGCGAGTACAGCAGCCTGATCTCCGAACTCGGCGGCTCCGTCGTCCGGATCGGCGACGGCATCGGCCGCATCAACCCGCTCGACTCCGGCCCGCTCAAGGGCCGCGTGCAGTCCCTGCCCGCCGACCGGCGCGAGGCACTGCTGGACGTCCTCAACGGCCGCAGGCTCGAAACTCTGGTCGCGCTGCTGTCCACCAAGCACGGGCTGGGCCGCAGCCCGGACGAGATCGAGCGCAGCGCACTCGACACCGCCGTCCAGGTCGCCTCCGCCGCCCAGCCCTCCGGCAGCGATCCCGTCGTCGCGGACGTCACCGCCGTCCTGCGCTCCGCCCCGGAGGAGCTGCGCAGCAAGCTCGCCGCGGACGGGACGCGGTACCAGGACCTGACCCGCTCGGTCGTCGCCGGGCTGGACAACCTGATCGGGGGTCCGCTCAAGGGCCTCTTCGACGGCGCGACGACCACACCGCTGGACATCAACGCACCCGCCGTCTCCGTGGACATCTCCGCCCTCAGGGCGCGCGGCAACGACGTCGTCTCCGCCGGGATGATCGCGACCTGGGCGTACACCTACTCCTCCATCGACTCCGCCCGCTCCATCGGACTGCTGGACCGCAAGCTGGTCCTGCCGATGGACGAGATGTGGCGGGCGCTGCGCTCCGGCCCCGGACTGGTCGACGCGATGGACGCGATCTCCCGCCTCAACCGCACCACCGACGACGTGACGATCTACGTCACGCACTCGCTGCTCGACGTCGAGGCACTGCCCACCGAGATGGACCGGGCCAAGGCCCGCGGCCTGATGGACCGCTGCGACACCTGGGTGCTGGGCGCCTCCACGACCGAGGAACTCGGGCGCGTCACGGGCAAGCGGATGCTGACCGAGCAGGAGGTCATGATGGTCAGCTCGTGGGCGTCGGCGACCTCCACCGGCCTGGACATCGACCCCACCACCTACGACGAGGACGACGCCCGGCCCGCCGAGGAGGAGACGGTGCGCCACCCCGGCCGCGGCAAGTACCTGATCAAGCTCGGCACCCGGCCGGGTATCGCCGCGGCCCTGGAACTCACCGCGACCGAGCAGCGGCTGTACCGCACGGACAACAACCGCCGCAGGGCGACGACGACCACGGGGGTGGCGCGCTGATGATGACGGAGAACGACCGCGCATGGGCGGCCGGCGGCATCCTCTTCGGCAGTGCCGTCGTGCTGTCCGCGGCCACCTGGGCCGGGGCGGCGGCCGGCGCCGTCCTCACCGGCGCGGACGCCGCGCCCGCCGACGTGCTGACCGTCTACCGGATGGCCACCGACTGGGCCGGGGTGTGGCCGCACTCCCGGACCGCCTCCGCGATCGGCGCCGTCGCCTTGGACGCCGTGGTCATCGCCCTGGTGGCGTGGGGGCTGCGCTGGGCGTTCCGCTGGTTCCGCAACCCCTCCCACCTCGCGACCCTGCACCAGATGCGCGAGCTCACCCCCACGCACGCGGCGCGCAAGGCCACCCAGCTGCGCGCCTCCCTCAAGGACGTCAAGCCCAAGGACGTCGCCCCGGCCGACCGGGGCGTGCTGCTCGGCGACCACCTGCCGTCCGGGGTCGAACTGCGCGGCAACGACGAGGACACCTACGTCGCCATCATGGCGCCCCGCGCCGGCAAGTCGACGTCCCTGGCGATCCCAGTGGCTGAGGAGGCCCCGGGCGCCCTGCTGATGACGTCCAACAAAGCCGACGTCTACGCCGCCACCCTCGCCTCCCGCTCCCGCGTCGGCACCACCTGGGTCTTCGACACCCAGGGCGTCGCCCAGGCAGAGCGGACCATGTGGTGGGACGTGATCGCTCAGGCCGAGACCCTGGAGAGCGCCGAGCGCCTCGCCTCCCACTTCGTCGCCCAGATCAGCTCGGAGCAGGCCGACCCGTTCTGGTCCCAGTCCGCCCAGGACCTGCTGGTCGGCCTGTTCCGCGCCGCGTGGTGGGACGGCGGCACCGTCCGCGACGTCATGAAGTGGCTGGCCGACCCCTGGGAGAAGGCGCCGCTGCGGATCCTCTACGCCAACGAACCCGTCCTCGCCGAACAGGTCGACTCCTCCGTCAACATCGCCGAGGAGACCCAGTCCGGGATCTACCAGAACGCCCGCACCGCCATGTCCGCCCTGCGCGACGAGAAGGTGCTGGCCTGGGTCACCCCGGACGAACGCCGCCCCCGCTTCGAGCCCGAGGCCTTCGCCACCAGCAAGGACACCCTCTACCTGCTGTCGAAGAAGGGCGGCCCCACCAGTGCCCTCGTCGCCGCCCTCGCCGACTCCGTGTTCACCGCGGCCGCCGAGGCCGGCGAGCGGGCCGGCGGCCGCCTGCCCGAGCCGATGCGCGCCGTGCTCGACGAGGCCGCCAACATCTGCAAGATCGCGGACCTGCCCGACCTCTACAGCCACCTCGGGTCGCGGGGGATCACCCCCTTCGTGATCCTGCAGAGCTACCGCCAGGGCGTGAAGGCGTGGGGCGAGGTCGGCATGGACGCGATGTGGTCGGCCGCCACGAAGAAGCTGATCGGCGTCGGCGCCGACGACGCCAAGTTCGCCGGTGACATCTCCAGCCTGGTCGGCGCGCACTTCGTCCACCGCGGCTCGTACTCCAAGAGCAAGGACGGCCACTCCACCTCCGTCTCCGAGCAGCGCGAGCAGGTCATGGACGCCGCCGACATCCGCGCCATGCGCAAGGGCACCGCCCTGCTGATGGCCACCGGCATGCCCATCGCGCAGATCGCCCTGCGCCCCTGGTACGAGGAGCGGTCGATGGCCCACATCGGCCCCCAGATGAAGGCCGAGGAGGCCGCCATCACCAAGCGGGCCGTCGCCGCCCACGAGGAGAAGGAGGCCGCCCGCCGTGGCCGATGAACCGAGCTTCGAGGTACCCGTCGGACTCTTCCAGGACATCGAGGACCTCAAGGCCCAGGTCGCCCGCCTGACCGCCGAGGTCACCCGGCTCACCGGAGGCGCGGACGGCGGTGCGGCGCCGACCGGCGAGGACACGTCCCCGGAGGCGGGGAACGACGAGGACGAGTGGAAGTTCCCCCCGTTCGTCCTCCTGCTCGACTCGCCGGAGTACGAGGACGAACTGCGCGCCCTGATCGAGTGGGTCGAGGGCGTCCTCGTGACCGGTTACCTCGCCGAACCCTCCTCCGACGCCCGCTGGTGCCACCGGTGGTTCGAGCACCCCGTCGCCGTCGCCCGCCTCCACGCCTGCTGGCTCGCCTGGCAGGAACTGACCGACCCCGCCACCTGCGGCTACACCGGACCGTCCGTGTGGCACCGCGACCACCTCGACCCCTGCATACGCGAACTGCGCGCCGCTGGCGGACCGTTCGCCGGATGCGTGAAGGGTGAGCACCAGATCGACCACCGGTTGCCTGGCACCGTGCCCAGCGCGTGGCGGCAGGGTGGCGGCTGAGGGGGGGCTGGGCAGTGACCGGCTCGAATCGGCTCACCCGCCCTGCCATCTCAAGGCAGAGACGCGGCGTCTCTCCCCATGAACGGTGCGACTTCACCGACAGGGGCTACGCCGCGAGAATCAACGCGCCGCGTGGCCAGCCGCGTCCAGGAAGTCTGTCCACGCCTGCGGTCCAAATGGAATCGAAGCGTGCGACACGTCCTTTGAATCACGAACGCGGACACCGCGCTCATGGCGGGCGACTTCGACGCAAGCGCAATTGGTCTCGCTGCTCCGGCTGCTCTTGCGCCATCCATCGTTCGGCAACATACGCGCTCCTTTCCATGGCAAGCTGCCGCAGTCTATGACTCGGCAAGGACGCAGGTAACCGGATCAACTGCACACGAGGGAGATGGGACTGACCATGAACACCAGTTCGGCATCGAACGGGTCTCCGGCGGGGGCCCCATGGAGTGGCGAGCAAATGGACGCCTACGAACGAGCTCACGCACTGCTGGGTGCAGTCGTTGCGGCCTACAGCAGCCGCATCGGGGAGAGCGGTACCGAGGCCGAGGCGGAAAGACTTCGCCACTTCCGCCAGCCTTAAGACCCCGAGCATCCTGACCGAGGCCGAATGGCGCGGCACCGTCGATGCCATCCACATCGTGGCCGCCTAGGGAATCACCTTCAGCAAGCAACGCATGCCCGACGGTACATGGGCGCCACCGCGACCGGCGGAATACGCCCTGGAGGAAACACAACTGCGCCCGTGGAGCCAAGAGGTCGCCGCCGACTTCGTCCGGCGTCGCACCGCAACAGCAGCGACCAGCGGAGACGACTGGGCGAACCGGCTGCGCAGCGTAGACGAACTGGCGGCCTCCATGCTCACGGCCCGCGAACCTACTCGTCGTCCTGCTGGGGTCTCCGAAGCGGCGAGGCTGCGGTCCGTCACGAGAAGGCGACCAGCGCCGGGCACCTCCGCTTCCGTTGCCTCACCACAGGCCCCGGCGTCTGGAGAGCGTCTGGAGAACCGGAGCAGTCACACACGGCGCTCACGCTGACCGCTCATGAGGCGTGCACCCAAAGGAGCCGAGGCTGCCGCGCAGGCAGCAGCCGTCGTCGTCTTGGCGCAGCGTGCGCACAGGTCCCCGGGACTCCACGAAGAGTGAGCCCTGGGCAGGTACGAGGTAGGCGCCGACCGGCAGCACAAGGGCCCAGACCGCCGATGTCGGCAAGCCGGGCCCTGCTCCACGTCCTCGGGGCTGCCGCTGGGTCGGCTTGCGCCCCTGCTGGGCGCTGCGGGTGTTCACGGAACGCCTTTCACAGCGAGCCTGGCACGTCGGCTCTACCGTCCCTTGCCACGTCGGTGCTGCTCGGGCTGATGGCGGTGGGCCGGGGGCGCGGCTTGAGGCGAGGAGGTCTCGCTTGCCGGTCCGGGGCCCCGCTTGGTGGTGGTGCTCCGGGACCGGGCCGCAGCGGCTCTCCGGGACAGTGGGGGAGAAGCCGCTTCCCCGCCGGCGCGGCTGTAGACCTCCTTGCCGCTCCGTCGGCTGGTTATCCGCAAGGCTCCGTCGGCGACGCGTAGATCATGTTGCCCCGGGTCGTGGCCACGAGACCGCCGTCCGGAGTGCGCTCGATGAAGTCGGAGCTGGGCGGATACATCCGTCCGTCGAACTTCAGACCCGGGTTCGGATCGCGGGCCACCCCGCTGTCCTCGTCCTCTACCTCATCGAGAGTGGTGCTGAGCTGCTCCAGCGCTTCCTTTGCCGTTTTGGGAGCCGGTAGGGCGGCGAGCCTGTCGTAGACGATGGTGAGACGCTCAGGCAGGGAGAGTTACGCCAGGCCCCAGGCTCGACGCACGATGTCGAGGGCGTCCTCCAGCGAGTCGGCGGCGTGGTCGTGGCCGCTGAACGCCTCGGTGTCCGCGGGATCGACGGACACCGCCCACTCGAGTGGGGGGTGGGCGTCGATGACGGCGGTGCGCCCGCCCTGGTGAATCGTTACCGCAACGGCGCCCGACGAGAAGGGCTGCACGGAGACGTCGGCGTCCGCGCCCAGGGCGGAATGGACGGCGTTTGGGATGTCCTGGGTTGATGGTTCGTTCATGGTGACTTCCGGTGCGCTGACGTGAAGTTCGACCGTTCGGCCTTCTGGATCTTTACGGAGGTGACGTCCAGGAGCAAGGGGAGGTTCCAGCGCGGCTCCGTCAACGGTGAAGCCGAGCCGAATCGTGCAGGTGACGCGCTCGCTCGTGGCCGGGTAGAGCTCGATGACCAGGCCGTCGTCGAGTACCGCGGCGTAGTGCTCGGGCCCGCTGCCGTGGCGCTCCCGGACGAAGGGCAGGCCCAGTCCCGCATAGAAGCGGTGGCACTCTTCCAGGGCTTCGCAGTAGATCACGAGCAGGGTGCTCTTCAGCGCGGGCGTCGGTGTGATCACGCGCATCTCCTTATGGGGCATCGAGCCTACAGGTGCTCCTGTAAGGAAGGCCGGGGACTGGTCTGTCGTACGGGGCGGGCTTGATCTGATCCGCCTGTCTTTCGTTGTGGCGGTCCGGGCAAGCTGATCAAGGTCGGCCGCAGCGCCCTGATGGCGGCCCGCTACTCGGCACTGGTCCAGGCCTAAGGGGTCGCCTGCTACTGCTGTCTGCCGACGACTTGGTGGAACCGTTGCCAGGCAGCCTGCCGGGTGGTCGCGAAGGCGCCCCCCCACGGCGTCCCAGCTCGCCCGCCGCCGTCGCTCGGCGGTGACGGCCCGGGTGAGGACCACCCCCGCGTCACGTTCCGGCCCGGCCGCGAGCTGGATGGTGGTCGGTGGCTCGTCGACCGCCTACTCCGTGAGGAGTCGGCGGACGGTGGCCGGTGTAGTGATCATCATCCGGTGGCGGGTGCGGTCACACCAAGTCCACTACGTCGTGGAGGCGCCGTCGTGCACGGTCGCCCCGAGGGCCGCCCGCTACTCGGCGCCCTGCGCACGCAGCCGGGCGGCGCGAGCTCGGACGTCGATGGCTTGTGCGGCGGCTTCAGGGTTCCCGTCCTCCACGGCAATCCGGTCGAGTAGGGGGTTTTGCGCTCATACACTGCGGCGCGCTCGGCGGGTGTCGCGTCGGTCTCTTGCAGGTGGCGACGTAGCGAAGTGACGCGTAGCTCTTCGTGGTCAGAGTGACGCTCGGCCAGGGGGAGCGAGGCGGCGTTCGGGGACTTTGCTGGCTTGAGATGTCGCACGGTTAGCGGTCTCTTCCTCGCCGACGCTGCTGTTCCTGGCCAGCAGCCTGTGAGGAGGGCTTCGAAGGCCGCTCCCCACGCTCTGACGATTTCCCTGCTGGCGTGCCCGACGTGGTGGTCGACCGGGCCCGCGCCTTGACTGCGGACACAGGTGAGCCCGACCTGAAGGCAGGCCCATCCGATGGACCTGCTCCCTCGCGATCTCCTTGAGCCGAGGCAGCCACCTCTCCTCTGGCATCGGTGACCGCCTGGCGCAACGCGTCCTCCGCTCGGCGCCGCTGGGGACTGAGCGCCTCACGACGCGCAAGCTCGACGGAGGTCCCCGGCGTTGCTGGTAGGTCACGCGAGGGCAGCAGTGTGTGCGGGAGCGCGCTGCTGGCACCGGCCACACGCTCCCGCGTCAACGTCATCAGCAACGGGAGCGTGGCCGCGTGCACCATGCGCGCGTCTTCTCCGGCCATGGCCACCACCGTCCGGCTGTCGGCGAGGACCTGTTCCAGCGCAGGCCGGGTAGTCGCGTTGACCTGGCCACCCACTGCGAAGTTCACCATCACCGAGTGGAACCGCGACAACCACGAGTCCGCCTCATCGCTGGAGAACGGACGGGCCCGCTCTGCATGCACGGCTTCGGCGCCGCCAGCTGCATGCAGTAGTGCCCCGTCCGCACCTCGCTCGTTGACGTACAGATCCTCAGCGAGCCGGTTGGTCACCCTGAGGCGGTGCACCCAGGGACTGGACTCACCGGCCGCCACGGTGCCCGGTATCGCGGCATAGGACTCCTGATGACGTTCCGGCCAGACCCAACGCCCCGGTTGGGAGGCGGCAGTCGGTAAGAACCGGTACAGCGCATCCAGGCGGCTCCGCTCGGCCCGCACCGCCAGGGCCACCATTTCGACCTGGAAGTCTGCCGCAGCGAAACTCTCCGCGTCGCCGAGCGTTGCCATAGGGTTCTTGAACGTGCCTTCGATGATCAGGCTGTACCCGTGCTGCCTGGCGTGTTCGAACGCCATCGCGTTCCATGCGGTGGCCGCCTGCGTGGTGGCCCCCACCATGGACAGAGGATCGTCGCGCATCAGCTTCGTGTACTGCGGATGGAAGACGCGCAGCTCGTCGACTGTGAGGGCGATGAGCCCCGCGGCTTGGTGCCGTTGCTGAGCGGCCTGCATTGCATGGCTCTTCCCCGCGGCCATCTGCCCTCCCAGCAGCACGAGCGCCGGCTGTGTGCTCGGGAAGTGGCCGTCGAAGATGAAACTGCGTACCTTGCGCTCGAAGAGCTCTTCCAACTCGTCCTGAGAGAGGGCGTAGTCGCTCGCGTCAGTCACGGTCGGCCGACTCCAGGAGTTCAAGCTCTTTGGCCCACTCCTGAATGCGGGCGATGAGTTGGTCGCGGTCCTGCGCCGGAACGGCGCGCTTAGCGTCGCGCAGGCGTATGACCTTCTCCCACCAGGCGTCCTGCTCGTCCTTGGTGAGGGCCGTCTCGGACAGGTGGTTGTAGCGGCCGATCAGACGCGTCGCCGTCTCGGCGAAGACGTCGAAGACCATGGCGGTCGGAACATCGTGGTAGGCGGAGGGCTCGTGCTGCGGCGTGGACACCAATCTCCTTGTATTGCGGAACGGCAGTCTTTCGATGCGTGTGCACTGTGGGGTGGCGTTTCTCGGCTCGGCACCGCGCGGAGTCCTCCGGTGGCGGCGCTCGCGTTGTCGCTCCCGCCAGTGAAATGCGCGACCCTATGGTTTGCGAGCCCTCCTCACCTGGGGCGTTGGGGCTCATTGTGGCACGGTGAACGCACCGACACTCAGGACGTGGTCCGGGCGGCCGTCACGCGGTCGGACTCAGAGGTCGCTCTCTCCTTTGAGACGTGCTTTCTCCGCTGTTCCTCAAGGCAGGGTCGTCGTCCCGCTGGGGCTGGCGGGGTTGACGTGGCTCACGTGCTCTATGGGGTGACGGCTGAGGCGGAATGCGCGTGCACCCGTGACCGGCGGCACGTCCGAGTCATGGTCCAACGTTGTCCGTATTCGAGCAGGACTCCGCGGCCGGCACGAAACCCGATCGAGCAGGTGGCTTCCCAGCACCTCACCATCCGTAAAGTCTGGGTGGACGGCGGCTGTCGCCAGCACCTCACCGAGCACGCCGCCACCCTCGGCATTGACATGGAAGTCGTCCGACCCACGCCCGACACCAGGGCATTCACCCCGCTGCCCAAGCGCTGGACCGTGGAGTGCCCCTACGGCTGACTGATGCCCCACCGTCGCCCGACGCGATCCGACACCACGTGATCAAACGCTTCTTTCGCGATGAGACATCGGGAGGAAACGACATCTAGGCCCGCCGCACCGCCTTCCGCAGTGCCCGTGCCCGGCGTACCACGCGGCGGGCGGTGGCGTTGCGGGGCAGGAACGACAGCCGTTCCGGAATGCCGCCCGGCAGTCCCAGTGAGGTCAGCCGCTTGCGGCGGACGTACCGCTGGGTGCGCGGGCCGAGCCGGGTGCGCAGGTACTCCTCGGCGGCCGGGCGCAGGCCGGGGTGCATCGTCGGCTGCATCACGAAGCCGACCGCGGCGACGAGGTCGCCCACCGAGTCGGCGTCGAGCGGCTGCTCGCCCTCCCGGTCCTCCAGGTCCGGCAGCAGGGCGTCCGCCAGCACGGCCGGGATCCGGTTGCTGTTCTGGAACGGCGACAGACGCTCCAGCAGCGGCCCGGTGCCGATCCGGGCGACCGGCAGGCCGTAGAACGCCCGCGCGGTGAACAGGGCCGTGGAGAAGCAGCCCACGACGAGCGCGGGTCGCGCCCGCTCGAACAGCACTTCGGCGAGGACCGGCGTCTCCAGCACGGTCAGCTCCACGCCCAGCGTGGCGGCCTCCGCCTCCAGGACGCGGCTGTAGCGGGCCGGCGCGGTGGGGTGCGGCTTGAACACGATCGCGCGGTGGCCGCGGGCGACCGCCCCGCGCATCATCCGCACGTGCAGGTCCTCCTCCTCGTCCGGGGAGAGGATGCCCAGCGCGGACAGGTACTGGCCCAGCAGCAGCGCGCTGCCGTCGGGCAGCGCCGGCAGCGCGGGCACCGCCTCGCCGACCTGGCCGAGCACCTTCAGGAACGCGCTCACCGGCACGGTCCGCGCGGGCACCGCGAACTCGGTGAGCAGCAGCGGCGTCAGACCCGGCACCAGGTCCAGGTGGAGCAGCCGCCGCACGCGGGTGCCGATCAGCGGGTCGATCTTGTTGCGGGTGGGGCCGTAGCTCATCAGTCCGTCGGCGTACACGTCGACGGGCGCGCCCGTGAAGATCTGGGCGATGGCCTGCGCCGGGTCGACCTGGATCGACTCCAGGACGATCTCCACCCGGTCCTCGTCCAGCCCCCACAGCAGGCGCAGGTACCGCTCGAAGAGGGGCACGTCGTCGGGGCGGGGCGACCAGGCGCCGGGGTGGAAGGGGCTGATCGCCGCGTTCCAGGACAGCACCGCGTCGAAGCGGTCCCGCAGCGGCTCAAAGCCGGGCATCTCGTCGACGGCCGGGGTGGTCTCCGGGGTCGTCGCGTTGTTGCACACCAGCAGCAGCCGCCGGTCCGCGGGCGACAGGCTCCCGGAGTCCAGGGCGGCGGCCAGGGTGGCGGCGCCGTAGAGGGTGGAGGCGCACAGGATCTGGGTCGTACGGGTCATCAGGCGGCCGCCTCGGATGTGCCGGTCTTCGAAGCCTCGGGCTTGGACGTGCCGGTCTTCGACGGGCCGGTCTTCTGGGAGGTGATCTTGCGGCGCAGACGGCGCAGCTTCGCGGAGCGGCGCAGGTCCATGCGGTCCAGGACGTCGGTGAGCAGCTCCTGGGGCATGCGCTGTATGGCCGCCGCGCTCATCGTGCGCAGCTGCCGGGCCACGGCCGGCTCGAACTTCTCGGTCTCGGCGAGGTGGTGGGCGATGATCGCGCAGTAGGTGCGCACCGCCTTGGGCAGCAGCCGGTCCGCGTCGGGGTCCCGCGCGGTCTCGTCGACGACCTGGTCGAAGGCGCGGATGAAGTCGAGCTGCCGGACGTCACCGATCTGGGTGAGGGAGGAGGCGACCCCGCGGCGGTAGAAGACGCCGTGCAGGTTCAGCACCGCGAACGACTCCGCCTCCCGGTGCAGCTTCCAGATCCACGGCCGGTCCTCGGCGGTGCGCAGCCCGTCGGTGAAGTGCAGCAGGCCCTTGTCGAGCAGCCGGCGGTGGTAGGCGCCGGCCCAGGCGTAGGCGTAGTCCACGGACGTGGTGCGGTCGGCGGGCAGGATCGCCTCGCGCGGCCGGAGCACCTCCCCGCGCCGCCCGAGCGGGTGCCGGACGAGCGTGCGGGCGCGCCCGGTGGCCTGCACGTGGTCGACGCGCACGAAGTCGCAGCCCAGTTCCTCGATCGCGGTGACCAGCTCGTCCAGATAGCCGCGCGCGAGCCAGTCGTCGCCGTCCAGGAACGTCACGTACTCGCCCTGCGCGGCGTCCAGGCCGGTATTGCGGGCGGTGGCGAGTCCCCCGTTCTCCGCGTGGCGGATCAGGCGCACCCGGGCGACCGCCGACAACCCCTCGGCCGCCCGTTCGAGAATGGCCGGGGTTCCGTCCTTCGAATGGTCGTCCACCAGGACGAATTCGAAGTCCGGACGGGCGTTCGTCCGAAGGCTTCTGAGGGTGTCCGGGGCGTATTGCTGCACGTTGTAGAACGGCACGATCACGGAGAGCTTTGGCACCCGCGAAAGCCTAGGAGCGCGCCGGACAGCGAGTATTTCCGGCGCGGGTACGGGCGATGAAATCGGTGTGACGGAACGGTGCACCCCATGTAATTCCCATGAATCGACGGGCCAGTTCGGTGACCGGTGGGGCGTTGTTAACTTCCTGTTGAGTCGAGGTTGGGCCGGACCTGGATTTCGCTTCCTAGCGTCTTCGACGTGCCACCACGTACTTCGAACCCCCTGCGGATCGCCGTGCTCGCGGACTCCGACACCCGCTGGAAATGGGGTGCGGCGACCGCGGCCCGGATCGCGCCCGGCGGCCCGGCCATCGAAGCCGGATCCCCGGACGCGGCGCAAGCCGCCCCCGTTCTCGACGGTTTCCTCCTGCGCGGCCGCGCCACCCCCACCCCCCGGCAGCTGGCCGAGGTGGGCGTGCGCGCCGACTCCCTGCACGAGGTCACCGCCGTCGAGTTCCTGCGCGCCATGGCGCGGGAGCGGTACGACGTCCTCGTCCTCGCCCTCGTCGGCGGCGGCGTCCAGGCGGTCCTGCACGGGCTGAAGCGGATCACGGAGGGCACGAGCGAGCGGCCCGTCGTCGTCACCGGCTACGTCGGCGTCGTCTACGAGAAGCTCGCCGACGGTCTGCTGCTGCGGCACGGCGCCGACCTCGTCCTCGCCAACTCCCGCCAGGACGCGGAACGTTTCCGCGCGGTGTACGAGGGCGTGGGCGCCGACGCCTCCTCGGTGACCGAGGTCGCCCTGCCGTTCCTCGGGGGCGCCGCCCACCCGGGCGGACCCGACACCCGCACGGTGGTCTTCGCCGCCCAGCCCTCCGTGCCGGAGAACCGCAGGGACCGCACCTACCTGCTGGAACGGCTCATCCGGCACGCCCGGCTCCACCCCGACCGCGAAGTGCTCCTCAAGCTGCGCTCCCGGCCGGGCGAACACACCACCCACATCGAGGAACTGCCCTACCAGAAGCTGGCGCAGAAGCTCGACGCGCCGTCCAACTTCCGCCTGGTGTACGGCAACATGGGCGAGGTTCTCGACCGCACCGACCTGCTGGTCACGGTCAGCTCCACCGCCGCCCTCGAATCCCTCCACCGCCGCGTCCCCACCGCGATCCTCACCGACCTCGGGATCCGCGAGGCGCTCGGCAACCACCACTTCGTCGGCTCCGGCTGCCTCGCCTCCTGGGACCAGCTCGACGCCGGCCACCGCCCCACCCCCGACGAGGACTGGGTGGCCCGACAGGGCGTCGCCGCCGACGGCGGGTACGACCGGGCCTACGACACCGCCCGCGCCCGCATCACCGACCTCCTCGCCCGGCCCGGCGGCCTCCCGCCGCTCACCCCCTACTACACCCCCGCCACCGCCCCCGGCTACCTCCCCGGCATCCTCGCCCGCCACCACCTCGCCGCCGACGGCAGTCCCCTGCCCAACGCCCCGGCCGGCGACCGGGCCCCCGGACCGGTCCGCCAGATCGTCCGCCGCGCGGCCCGCGGCGCCTACCGGCACGGCGTCCAGCGCGTGGCACCCGTCATCCGGCGCATGGGGGAGCTGTGAACGCCCACCGCCCGGAGACCGCCGTACCGCCGCACCGCCGGGCTGCCGGGCGGGGAGCACGGGGGGCGTCGTGAACCACCGCCCCTCCCGCCGGGGAGTCCCGCTTCCACGTCAAGGAGTCCAGCCCATGTCCCACTCCCAGGCCGGGGTACGCCGGGTGCTCGCCGTGATCCCGGCGCGCGGCGGCTCCAAGGGCGTCCCCGCGAAGAACCTCGCCGCCGTCGGCGGTGTGCCGCTGGTGGTGCGGGCCGTGCGCGAGTGCCGGGCCGCCCGCCTGGTCACGGACGTCGTGGTCTCCACGGACGACCGGGCCATCGCGGCGGCGGCACGCGAGGCCGGCGCCGAGGTCGTGCTGCGGCCCGCCGCCATCGCCGGCGACACCGCCACCTCCGAGGCCGCCGTCCGGCACGCCCTGGACGCCCACGAGGCCCTGCACGGCGCGGCCGTCGACGTGGTGCTGCTCGTGCAGTGCACCAGCCCGTTCCTGGTCCGTGAGGACGTCGATGGGGTCGCCGCGGCCGTCGTCGAGAACGGAGCGGACACGGCGGTGACCGTCGCCCCCTTCCACGGGTTCGTGTGGCGGGACGCGGAGGACACGCCGAGCGACGCCGGCGAGTCGAGGGCCGTGGAGAGCGCGCCGGGGGTCGGGGAGGACGCGCCGAGGGTCGCGGAGAGCGTGCCGGGGGTCGGGGAGAGCGCGCCGAGGGTCGCGGAGCGCGCGCCGGGGGTCGGGGAGGAGGCGCCGAGGGCCGCGGAGCGCGCGTCGGGGGACGCGCGGAACGGCACCGGCGGCCACGGCGTCAACCACGACAAGTCCTACCGCCCCCGCCGCCAGGACCGCCCCCAGGACTTCCTGGAGACCGGCGCCGCCTACGCGATGGACGCGGCCGGCTTCCGCGAGCACGGCCACCGCTTCTTCGGCCGCACCGACCTGGTCCGCACCGACCCCGCCCGCGTGCTGGAGATCGACGACCCGCACGACCTGGCCCGGGCCCGCGCCCTCGCGCCCCTCCTCGACGCGGACCTGCCCGGCGCCCTTCCGACCGCCGACGACATCGACGCGGTCGTCCTCGACTTCGACGGCACCCAGACCGACGACCGGGTGCTGATCGACTCCGACGGACGGGAGCTCGTCTCCGTGCACCGCGGGGACGGCCTGGGCATCGCCGCCCTGCGCCGCAGCGGACTGAAGCTGCTCATCCTGTCCACGGAACAGAACCCGGTCGTCGCCGCCCGCGCCCGGAAGCTGAGGCTGCCGGTGCTGCACGGCATCGACCGCAAGGACCTCGCCCTCAAGCAGTGGTGCGAGGAGCAGGGCATCGCGCCGGAGCGCGTGCTCTACGTCGGCAACGACGTCAACGACCTCCCGTGCTTCGCCCTCGTGGGCTGGCCCGTGGCGGTCGCGAGCGCCCACGACGTCGTACGCGGCGCCGCACGCGCGGTCACCACCCTCGCCGGTGGCGACGGCGCGATCCGGGAGATCGCCGGCTGGATCCTCGGACCCTCTCTCGACTCTCTCGACCCCGTCACCCAGTAAGGAACTTCCTGACATGAGCACCAACTCCCGCCTCCGCCAGTTCGGCTCGCGCACCGCCGGCCCGGGGCAGCCCGTGTACATCTGCGGCGAGATCGGCATCAACCACAACGGCGAGCTGGACAACGCCCTCAAGCTCATCGACGTGGCCGCCGAGGCCGGCTGCGACGCCGTCAAGTTCCAGAAGCGCACCCCGGAGATCTGCACCCCGCGCGACCAGTGGGACATCGAGCGCGACACCCCCTGGGGCCGGATGACGTACATCGACTACCGCCACCGCGTGGAGTTCGGCGAGGACGAGTACCGGCAGATCGACGAGTACTGCAAGGAGAAGGGGATCGACTGGTTCGCCTCCCCGTGGGACACCGAGGCCGTCGCCTTCCTGGAGAAGTTCGACGTCCCCGCCCACAAGGTGGCCTCCGCCTCCCTCACCGACGACGAGCTGCTGCGCGCCCTGCGCGCCACCGGCCGCACGGTGATCCTCTCCACCGGCATGTCCACCCCGAAGCAGATCCGCCACGCCGTCGAGGTCCTCGGCAGCGACAACATCCTGCTCTGCCACGCCACCTCGACCTACCCGGCGAAGGCCGAGGAGCTCAACCTCCGCGTCATCAACACCCTCCAGGCCGAGTACCCGAACGTCCCGATCGGCTACTCCGGCCACGAGACCGGCCTGCAGACCACCCTCGCCGCCGTCGCCCTCGGCGCCGGCTTCGTCGAGCGCCACATCACCCTCGACCGCGCCATGTGGGGCTCCGACCAGGCCGCCTCCGTCGAACCGCAGGGCCTCACCCGCCTCGTCCGCGACATCCGCACCATCGAGGCCTCCCTCGGAGACGGCGTCAAGAAGGTCTACGACTCCGAGCTCGGCCCGATGAAGAAGCTGCGCCGCGTCACCGGCGTCGTCGCCGAGGCGGAGATCGCCGCGGCGGCCGGCGAGCCCGTCGCGGTCTGACCCGGACCCCGACCCCGGACCCCCCTCCGACCACCGCCACCAGTGCCCTACGGGACGGTCGTACGACGATGAGCCCTCGCGCCGGGTCCACCGGCACCACCCCCCACACCCTCGCGTTCGTCGAGAGCCCGGTGCAGCTCCTGAACGTCCTGGAGTGGGCGCACGCCCAGGCACTCCACCCCCAGGAGGAACCCGGCGTGGGGCTCACCCTCGTCGTCCTGTCCCCGACCGACCCGATGACCCGCGGCCAGCTGCGCCGCATGGCCGAGCTGGCCCGCGAGGAGGGCCACGAGGTCCGCTGGGAGGAGGCCCGCGGTGGCACCACGGCCCCCTTCCGCACCATCGGCGGCCTCGCCCCCCTGCTGCGCGGGGCACGCCGGGTCGTCATGGGGGACCCCTTCTCCCGCTACGTCCAGCTCCTGCTGACCATCACCCGGGCCGCCGACCTGGTCGTCGTCGACGACGGCACGGCCACCATGGAGTTCGTCGGACAGCTCGCCCGCGGCGAACGCCTGGTGCGCTGGCACCGCAAGGGCGGCACTCCCGGGCCCCGCGACCTGCTCTTCGCCCCGGTGTCCGCCTCCGCCCGGCGCCGCCTGACACCGCGCGCGGACCGGCGGGTGGAGGTCTTCACCTCCATGCCGGTGACCGAGGCCCCCGCCGACGTCACGGTCACCCCCCACACCTTCGCCTGGACCCGCGCCCGCTTCGGCCCGCCCCGCGTCACGAGGGGCGCGGACCTGGTCGGCACCTCCCTCGTCGAGACGGGCGTCGTGGACGGCGACCGCTACCTGCACGCCGTCGGCGCCCTCTCCCGGGCACACGGCGCCACCCGCTACTTCGCCCACCGCCGCGAGAGCGCCGACAAGCTCCACCGGCTGGCCGGGGAGACCGGCTTGGAGGTCGTCCGCCCGGAGCTCCCCCTCGAACTGATCGCCCGCCGGGGCCCCATCGGCAGCACCGTCCTCAGCTTCCCCTCCACCGTCGTCCACACCCTCCCCCTCGCCCTGGCCGGCACCGGCGTCCGCGTCGCCGTCTGCGACATCGACCCCACCTGGCTCACCGCCCACGCCTCCCCCCGCGCCCACGGCTTCCTCTCCGGCGTGACGGGAACGGCCCGGGGGGTGGACCGGCTGGCGACGGTGAGCGTGGCCTAGCGCACGGCGTGCGGCGCGGCGCACGGCGTGGGGCGTGCGTGGCGTGGCGCACGGCGTGCGGCGTGGCGCACGGCGTGGGGCGTGCCTGGCGTGGCGCACGGCGTGTGGTGTGGGCGTGCGTGGCGTGGCGCACGGCGTGGCCACAGGCGTGGAGCGTGGCTGCGCAGGGCGGTCAGGGGCATCGCCGATCGGGCCCGGCCGCCGCGGTCACGGCCCTACGATGGCGAAAGCCAAGGGGGGCGGCCGATGAGCGAACCAGCGGGCGGGCAGTTCGACTTCAACAATTTCAGCGTCGCGTCGGACGCCGGCTCGGTGTCGAACGCCCATGGCTCCGTCCCGGTGGCGGCCTCCTCCCTTCCCGCGCCTCCGGCGGGATTCACCGGCCGGCACGAGACCCTGGACCGGCTGCTCGCCGTCCTGGCGCCCGACGCGGCCGGGCGGACGCCCGTCCTCATCTGTTCGGTGTCCGGGCTCGGCGGCATCGGCAAGACCGCCCTCGCGCTGCGCGCCGGGCACGAGGCCCTGAAGCGGGGCTGGTTCCCCGGCGGCGCCCTCTTCGTCGATCTCCGCGGCTACGACGACCCGGTCGGCCCCGACCAGGCCGTCGTGGCACTGCTGAGCGCGCTCGGCGTTCCCGGGCCGCAGCTGCCGCCCACCCCGTCCGCGCAGTTCGCGCTCTACCGGACCCTGCTCGCCCAGCGCACCGATCCGGTGCTGCTCATCCTCGACAACGCCTCCCGGCCCGGTCAGATCCTGCCGCTGCTGCCGGGCACGGACCGCCACCGGGTCATCGTCACCTCACGCCACCGGCTCGCGGAGCTGGAGGCCCGCCTGCTCGACCTGGGCCCCCTGCCACCCGACGACGCGGTCGACCTCCTCGTCCGCGCGCTGCGCATCCGCGACCCCGACGACCCCCGCCTCGCCCGCGAGCCGGAGGCCCTGGCCACGCTCGCCGATCTGTGCGGCGGTCTGCCGCTGGCCCTGGCCCTGGCGGCCGCGCAACTCGGGCGCAGTCCCGGGCGTACCGTCGCCTCGCTGGTGGAGGAGTTGCACGACGCCGGGAACGCGGTCGTCGCGGAGCAGTCGCGGCACGTCTTCGCCTCTTCCTACCGGCGTCTGCCGCCCGGGCCCGCGCGTACGCTGCGCATGCTGGCCCTGGCCCCCACCCATGAGACCGGCGCCGACGCGGTCGCCGTCCTGGCCGCCCAGTCCGTCGCCGAGACGACGGCCCTCCTCGAGGAACTGGCGGTGCACGCCCTCGTCGTGCGGGTTTCCGGCCCGCGCCCCGAGGACAGCCGCTGGCGGCTCCACAACCTCCTGCGCGACTACCTACTCGGGCTGATACCGGCGGGAGACGAGGAGGCGCATCGCGCCAGGTGCCGCCTCCTCGCCTTCTACCAGGACCGCGTCGAGGCTCCCCTGCACTGGCCGGCCGACCGGCCGGAAGCCGGCCACGGCGGCTTCGCCGACCGTGAGGAGGCCCTGAGCTGGCTGCGGGAGGAACGCCCCAACCTGATCGCGGCGGCCGAGTGGGCGCGGGACGAGCGGTATGCCGAACCAGGTGCGGTCCTGGCGCTGACCCTGCTGCCGTACCTGGCCTCGGAGGGCCACACCGAGGATGCGCTGGTCCTGGGGCGTATCGCGCTGGACGCCACGCGGCGGTCCGGCGAACGCGGCGGCGAGGCCCACGCCTGCCTGGGACTGGGGTTCGCCCTGTCGCACGCGGGCCGGACGGAGGAGGCGGTCGAGGCCCTCGACCGGGCACGCGACCTCTTCCGGAGCCTCGGCGACGCGGAGGGCGAGGCGGTCAGCTCGGACCGCCTCGGCGCCGTACTCCACGACACGGGACGGACGTCCGAGGCGGTCGACGCCTTCACCCGGGCCCTGCTCGGCTACCGGCAGGCGGGCGACACCGTCCGTGAGGCCGCCGTCTGGAACAACCTCGGTATCGCCCTGCGCGACACCGGGCGGGCGGACGAGGCGGTATCGGCGTTCGCCCGGGCCATGAACTCCTTCGAGGAGATCGGCCACGCGGCCGGCCAGGGCGACGTCCTGAACAATCTGGGGATCACCCTCCAGTCGACCGGCCGCTTCGACGAGGCCGTCGCCGCCTTCCGGAGGGCGGCCGACCTCCACCGCAACACCGGCAACGCCTACGGGGAGGGCAACTCCCTCCACAACCTCGCCCTCTCCCTCGCCGCCGCCGACCGGGACGCGGCCCGCGGGTACTGGTCGGGAGCCGCCGAAGCCTACGACCGGGCCGGCGCCTCCGCCGAGGCGGCGGAGGCGCGGCGCCAGGCCGAAGGCGCCCACTGAGATGGCGGCGGGGGAACCCGGAGACCCGGGCCGGGCGGACGGTCCGTCCGGGGGCAGCGCCTACCGCGGCGACCACCAGGACTTCCGGGGTGCCCGCATCGACACCCTCAACGCCCGGGAGGAGCACTACCACCCACGGGCCCCGCGCGAGGCCTCCTCGTCGCTGCCCGGCACGCCCACGGTCTTCGTCGGCCGCGACGACGAGGCGGAGCAGCTGCTGCGGCTCCTCGACCCGGCGAACCCGCCCAGGGACCCGGCGTACCCGCATCCGCCCGTGTGCGTGGTGTCCGGGGACGACGGGATGGGCAAGTCGGCCCTCGCCGTGCACGCCGCCCATCGGGCCGTCGCCCGGGACATGTTCCCCGGCGGCACGTTCTACCTCGACCTGCACCGCGCGGGTACGCAACCGCTGTCCGACCACGAGGCCCTGCGGGTCCTGCTCAGCGCCCTGGGCGTCGGTGACCAGGAACTCTCCGGAATCCCCGCCGCCTGGGACGGCCATTACCAGACCTGCCTCGCCCAGCGGCCGGGCCCCGCGCTCCTCGTGCTCGACCACGCGCGGACCGCCGGCCAGATCGAACGCCTGCGCCCGGGGATGGCCCATCACCGCGTTCTGGTCACCTCCCGCGGCGGCCTCACCGATCTCGTCGACCTCGACGCCCACCAGCTGCCGCTGCGGCCCCTGTCCACGGAGCACGCCCTGCGTCTGGTCGAGTCGCTGCTGCACCTGGGCGTGGAGGGGGAGAGCCGCCCGGCCCGGGAGCCCGAGGCGCTGGCCCGGCTGGTGGACCTGTGCGCCGGGGTGCCGCGCAACATCCGGGGCGCCGCCAACGGACTGCGCCAGGACCGCGACGTCTCCATCGAGGAGTACGTCACTCTCCTCCTGGAACGCCGCGCGGCCCATGAGGAACGGATACGCGGTCCGCGGGCGGCCACGGGGGCAGCGCCGTCGGACCGGGGACCCGCCCCCGGCCCGGCGATGCCGGCCGCCGCGCCGCGACCGGCGCCCGAGCCTCCCGGGGACCGGGCGTCCGCCGGAGCCCCGGCCGCCGGGGGACCCGCGCCCGCGGTCGGACCCGCGCCCGCGGCGGAGCCTGTGCCCGCGGCGCCCGTGGCGGACGCGGCGCCCGTGGCGGACGCGGCGCCCGTGGCGGACGCGGCGCCCGCGGCGGACGCGGCGGAGCCTGTGCCCGCGGCGGAGACCGCGCCCCGCGCGTTCCGCCGACGCCTCTTCGCCAGACCGGACTGGTGGCGGACATCCCCACCGCATGACCCGCCATGACCTGCCATGACCCGTCATGAGCCGCCATGACCCGTCATGAGCCGACACACCCCGCTCCCGCCTCCGGGCCCCGCGCGTCCCGCCTCCGGGCCCCGCGCGTCCCGCCCCCGGGCCCCGCGCGTCCCGCCCCCGGGCCCCGCGCGTCCCGCCTCCGCCGGCCCGCGCGTCCGTCCTCCGGCCCGCGCCGGCCGTCCTCCCAACGGCCGAACCCCCCGGACGAACCGCCGCCCGGGGTCACGGAGACGCCCGGAGCCGGTACCTCCGCGTGCCGGAACCGGTACGCGGACCGCGACGTGGGTTCCGGCAGTTGGACAACCGGGGCGTGGTTCGCGTGGGCCGTGGTATCCGTGGAGGGAGAAAAGAGTGAGATGGGTGACGATGTCATGATCACTCGGGCGAAGTCGGCCGAGTTTACCCATCTCGAATGACAGCCATGCGCCGCGCGGCCAACTTTTCTTCACCGAATGGGTTGAAGTTTTGTTGATCGGGTCAGTTGACCGCCTCGGCGTCCTACCCTTCAGAGGGTGAAGCAACTGATGTCCCGAGAGCCCGAGGCCGATTCCGCCGGGGAAGACGCGCTCCCCGGCACCCTTCCGGAATCCCTGCGCGCCGAGCTCGTCGCCTTCCGCCGCGACATGCACATGCACCCGGAGCTCGGCAACCAGGAGTTCCGCACGACCGCAGCGATCAAGGAGCGTCTGGAGAAGGCGGGCCTGAAGCCGCGCGTCCTGTCCAGCGGCACCGGGCTCATCTGTGACATCGGCGACTGGGCGGACGACGGCGTCCCCGTCCTGGCGATGCGCGCCGACATCGACGCGCTGCCCATCCCGGACACCAAGACGGAGTGCTCCTACCGCTCCACCGTGCCCGACCGCGCGCACGCCTGCGGCCACGACGTGCACACCACCGTCGTCCTCGGCGCCGGCCTCGTCCTCGCCGACCTGCACCGTCAGGGCCGGCTCCCGCGCCCGGTGCGGCTGATCTTCCAGCCCGCCGAGGAGGTGCTGCCGGGCGGCGCCGCCGACGCCATCGAGGACGGCGCGCTGGACGGCGTGGGCCGGATCATCGCCGTGCACTGCGACCCGCGCGTCGACGCCGGTCTGATCGGACTGCGGGAGGGGGCCATCACCTCCGCCTGCGACCGGCTGGAGATCGCCCTCGACGGGCCCGGCGGCCACACCGCCCGCCCCCACCTGACCACCGACCTCGTCACCGCCGCCGCCCGGGTCGTCACCGACGTCCCCGCGCTCGTCGGCCGCCGGGTCGACACCCGGGCCGGCCTCGCGGTGACCTGGGGCCGGATCGACTGCGGCCACGCCCCGAACGTCATCCCGCAGCACGCCGAGCTGTCCGGCACCGTGCGCTGCCTGGACATCGAGGCCTGGCGCCAGGCCCCCGACCTCGTGGTCGCCGCGATCGACGAGGTCGCCAACCTGCACCGCGCCAAGTCCGAGATCAACTACGTCCGCGGGGTCCCCCCGGTCGTCAACGAGCCCGGCGTCACCGCCCTCCTGCGGGACGCGATGCTCGCCCGGCACGGCGAGGAGACCGTCGAGAGCACCGAGCAGAGCCTCGGCGGCGAGGACTTCTCCTGGTACCTGGAGCGCGTGCCCGGCGCCATGGCCCGCCTCGGCGTCCGCACCCCCGGCGAGCGCACCGTCCGCGACCTGCACCAGGGCGACTTCGACGCCGACGAGCTCTCGATCAAGGTCGGTGTGGAGCTGTTCACCGCCGCCGCGCTGCTCGACGCGGCGACCCGCGTGAACTGAGCGCGCCGGCCGCCGTACCGACCGGAGGGGCGCCGGAAAGGCGCCCCTTCGTCCGCTCGCGTCACCCCGCCGTAACCGGCGGAGGCCGCCCGTAACGCACGGTCGGCACGAATCGATAACGGCCGCGAGGAACCCCGTTCCCCTCCCCTTCTACGCGCGTTACTGTGCGCCGGAATCGCCAGCCGGAACGGCCCGTCGGGGAGCCGCGCCGCAGGCGTCACATTGGGGACGAGCGGGCCGGTGACGGCGCCGTGGGGATGAAGGGGTGGCTGCTGTGCGTCTCATATCTCGGAGGACCGGGTTCTCCCGGGCCGCGGTGACCGTCGCGGTCGTCGCGCTCGCGGCCGCCGGCTGCGGCGAGTCCAGCACCGGCTCCAAGGCCGCCGACGACAAGGAGTCCGGCACCTACTCCGGCAAGGGCATCGGCCTCGCCTACGACATCGGCGGCAAGGGCGACCAGTCGTTCAACGACGCCGCCTACGCGGGCTTCCAGAAGGCCGACAAGGAATTCAAGATGGGCGGCCGCGACGTCGAGCCGCAGGACGGCGAGTCGGACGCGGACAAGGTACAGCGCCTCACCCAGCTCGCCCAGGCCGGCTACGACCCGGTGATCGGCGTCGGCTACATCTACGCGCCGGCCGTCAAGGAGGTCGCCGCGAAGTTCCCCGACACCACCTTCGGGATCATCGACGACGAGACCGTCCTGGCGAAGAACGTCGCCGACCTGGTCTTCCACGAGGAGCAGGCCTCCTACCTGGCCGGCGTCGCCGCCGCCAAGGCGTCCAAGGCGGGCCACATCGGCTTCATCGGCGGTGTGGACATCCCGCTGATCCACAAGTTCGAGGCCGGCTACGTCCAGGGCGCCAAGTCCGTCGACCCGGCCATCAAGATCGAGTCGCAGTACCTGACGGAGACCCCCCAGGAGGGCGGCTTCTCCAGCCCCGACAAGGGCAAGGCGGGCGCGAGCGGCCAGATCGACGCCGGTGCCGACGTCATCTACCACGCGGCCGGCCTCTCCGGCCAGGGCGTGATCTCCGAGGCCGCCGCCAAGAAGGTGTGGGCCATCGGCGTCGACTCCGACCAGTACAACCAGAGCTCGCTCGCCAACTACAAGGACTACATCCTCGGCTCCGCCCTGAAGAACGTCGGCGGCGCGGTCTACGACCTCGCCAAGTCCGTCCACGACGGCAAGCCCCTGTCCGGCGTGGTCCGCGGCAGCCTCTCCAACGACGGCGTCGGCTTCGCCGACTCCAACCCCAAGTACCAGGCCATGACCGAGGTCGTCGCCGCCGTGAACGCGGCCAAGCAGGACATCGTCGACGGCAAGGTCACCGTCAACACCAAGTAGCGCTTCCGCCCACCCGGACCTCCGTCCGGCCCCTGATACGCCTCTGCCGGCGTCCTCGCAGCTGAGCGCCCCTTGCCCACGGCAAGGGGCGCTCAGCTGTCCGTAGTCTGGACAGTAACTGTGGCCACAGCTCGATAACGGACCGGACAGAAGGGTTTTTCCGTCCGGTCTACGCGCGTTACGCTGCGGCGGAACCAGCGCCTGGTTTGGGCGCTTGCACGAAGGAGTCTCGTTCCATGCGCCGGGTGTCCCGTATCGCTGTTGCGGGTGTTGCCACCGCAGCCCTCGCCGTCACCGTTTCCGCCTGCGGAAGCTCGTCCACGTCGTCCGCCGCCTCCTCCGGCGACGACAAGAACCTGGGCCTCGCCCTCGCGTACGACGTCGGCGGCAAGGGCGACCAGTCCTTCAACGACGCCGCCACCTCGGGCATGGAGAAGGCCGACAAGGAGTTCGGCTACACGTCCACCGCCGTGGAGCCGCAGGACGGCGAGTCGGACGCGGACAAGGTGCAGCGCCTGGAGACCCTGGCCAAGCAGGGCTACAACCCGGTGGTCGGCGTCGGCTACGCCTACGCGCCCGCCGTCAAGGAAGCCGCCGCGAAGTTCCCGGACACCACCTTCGGCATCGTCGACGACGAGCAGGTCAAGGCCGACAACGTCGCCGACCTCGTCTTCAGCGAGGAGCAGGCCTCCTACCTGGCCGGCGTCGCCGCCGCCAAGGCCACCAAGTCGAACGTGGTCGGCTTCGTCGGCGGTGTCGACGTCCCGCTGATCCACAAGTTCGGGGCCGGCTTCAAGCAGGGCGTCCAGGACACCAAGAAGGGCGTCACGGTCAAGGAGCAGTACCTGACCGAGACCGCCGCCGAGGGCGGCTTCTCCAGCCCCGACAAGGGCCAGAGCGCCGCCGAGGGCCAGATCGACGCCGGCGCGGACATCGTCTACGCGGCCGCCGGCCTGTCCGGCCAGGGTGTCATCAAGGCCGCCAGCGCCGCCAAGATCTGGGCGATCGGCGTCGACTCCGACCAGTACCAGCAGGACGCGCTGAAGGCGTACAAGTCCTCGATCCTGACCTCCGCCATGAAGAACGTCGAGGGCGCGGTCTACGACCTGGCGAAGTCCGTGAAGGACGGCAAGCCGCAGTCCGGCGTGGTCCGCGGCAGCCTCTCCAACGGCGGTGTCAGCCTGGCCTCCTCCAACCCGACGTTCTCCTCGGACAAGACGATCCAGGACGCCGTCACCAAGGCCGCGGAGGCCATCAAGGCCGGCACCATCACGGTGAAGACCTCCTGACGACCGTGTCGCAGGCCTGTCGAGGGCTTGTCGAAGGCATGGCCAAAAGGGCGCTGTGATGACAGCGTTACGGCCACGGAACGGGGCCCTGGGAACATGACCTCCCGGTGCCCCGTTCGCGCGGCAGAATGCTCGGAACAGATCGGCTCCAACGAGTCGATCAGATCCGGGCACTATTCAATGCAGGGGCGCTACGCGCGTAGAGAGGCCCCTTTCCCGAGGAGAGTGCGCCATCGACGCGTCCAGCAGCCCTCCGCCCACCGCCCCGTCGACCATCGCGGTGGAGCTCGCGGGCATCACCAAGCGATTCCCCGGTGTCGTCGCCAACCACGACATCCACCTGACCGTCCGCAAGGGGACCGTGCACGCCCTGGTCGGTGAGAACGGCGCGGGCAAGTCGACCCTGATGAAGATCCTCTACGGCATGCAGAAGCCGGACGAAGGCACCATTGCGGTCGACGGCGAGCAGGTGAGCTTCGGCAGCCCCGCCGACGCGATCTCGCGCGGCATCGGCATGGTCCACCAGCACTTCATGCTCGCGGACAACCTGACCGTCCTGGAGAACGTGGTGCTCGGCAGCGAGAAGCTGTACGGCATCGGCGGCGGCGCCCGCAGGAAGATCAAGGAGATCTCCGACCGCTACGGCCTGGGCGTCCGCCCCGACGCCCTGGTCGAGGACCTCGGCGTCGCCGACCGCCAGCGCGTGGAGATCCTCAAGGTCCTCTACCGCGGCGCCCGCACCCTCATCCTCGACGAGCCGACCGCCGTCCTCGTCCCGCAGGAGGTCGAGGCGCTCTTCGCCAACCTGCGCGAGCTGAAGTCCGAGGGCCTCTCCGTCATCTTCATCTCCCACAAGCTGGGCGAGGTGCTGTCCGTCGCCGACGACATCACCGTCATCCGCCGCGGCACCACCGTCGGCACCGCGGTCCCCTCCGCGACCACCCCGCGCCAGCTCGCCGAGATGATGGTCGGCAGCGAGCTGCCCACCCCTCAGACCGCCGAGTCCACGGTCACCGACCGGCCCGTCATCACGGTGGAGAACCTGACCGTCCACGCCGCCGGCGGTGCCTCCGTCGGCTGGGAGGAGGAGCCCGCGGGCGAGGGCCTCACCGAGTTCGCGGGCGGCGGCGACGTCAAGCGCGTCCTCGACGACGTCACCTTCACCATCCACGCCGGCGAGGTCATGGGCATCGCCGGCGTCGAGGGCAACGGCCAGACCGAGCTGATCGACGCGCTGATCGGCACCCGGCACGCCGACTCCGGCACCATCGCCTTCCTCGGCGAGGACATCACCGGCTGGCCCACCCGCAAGCGCCGCGAGTCCGGCGTCGGCTACGTCCCCGAGGACCGCCACCGCCAGGGCCTGCTCCTGGAGGCCCCCCTCTGGGAGAACCGCATCCTCGGCCACGTCACCGAGACCCCCAACGCCAAGGGCTTCTGGCTGAGCCCCAAGGGCGCCCAGGCCGACACCCGCCGGATCGTCGAGGAGTACGACGTCCGCACCCCCGGCATCGACGTCACCGCCGCCTCCCTCTCCGGCGGCAACCAGCAGAAGCTGATCGTCGGCCGCGAGATGAGCCACGGCCCGAAGTTCCTGATCGCCGCCCACCCCACCCGCGGTGTGGACGTCGGCGCGCAGGCGCAGATCTGGGACCGCATCCGCGAGGCCCGCCGCGAGGGACTGGCCGTACTGCTGATCTCCGCCGACCTCGACGAGCTCATCGGCCTGTCGGACACCCTGCGCGTGATCTACGACGGCAGGCTGGTCGCCGACGCGGACCCCGCGACCATCACCCCGGAGGAACTGGGTTCGGCCATGACCGGCGCCGCGTCCGGGCACCTCGAGCACGTCGAAGAAGAAGCCGCCCCTAAGGACGAGGCCCGATGAAGAAGTTCGACAAGGAGCGGCTGCTCCTCGCGGTGGCCGGCCCGGCCATCGCGCTGGTCTCGGCGATCCTGCTGACGTCGGTCGTGCTGATCGCCTCCGGCAAGAACCCCTTCGAGCCGTACCGGCTGATGCTGGAGCAGATCCCCTTCTCCGACATCCAGGTTCTGATCGTCAACCAGGCGTCGCTGTACTACATCGCCGCCCTCGCGGTCGCCCTCGGCTTCCGGATGAACCTGTTCAACATCGGCGTCGACGGCCAGTACCGCCTCGCCGCCATGATGACCGCGGTGGTCGGTGCGCACGTGGCGCTCCCGTCCTTCCTCCAGATCCCGCTGCTGCTGCTGGTCGGCGCGCTCACCGGCGCGTTCTGGGCGGGCATCGCGGGCGTCCTGAAGGTCACCCGGGGCGTCAGCGAGGTCGTCGCGACGATCATGCTCAACGCCATCGCCACCAGCTTCATCGGCTACCTGACCCTCCGCGACAACTTCGGCGTCCTGGTCGGCGACAACGTCACCACCGGCGAGATGAAGGAGTCCGGCTGGGTGCCCGGCATCGACCTGGGCCCGGACGTCGGCGAGATCTACGGCCTGGTCTTCCTCGCCGCCGCCCTCGGCATCGGCTACTGGATCGTCCTCAACCGCACCCGCTTCGGCTTCGACCTGCGCGCCACCGGCGCCTCCGAGACGGCGGCCGCCGCCTCCGGCGTCAACGCCAAGCGCATGGTCCTCACCGCGATGCTGATCTCCGGCGCGGTCGCCGGCCTGTCCGGCCTGCCGCTGCTGCTCGGCGACGCCCACACCTACAGCCTCAGCTTCCCGGCCGGCCTCGGCTTCACCGCCATCGGCATCGCCCTGCTCGGCCGCAACAACCCGGGCGGCATCGCCCTGGCCGCCCTGCTGTGGGCCTTTTTGGAGAAGACGTCCCCCGCCCTCGACTACGCCACCCCGGTCGCGTACGAGAAGGAGATCGCCACGATCATGCAGGGCCTGATCGTCTTCGCGGTCGTCATCTCCTACGAGGCCGTACGCCAGTGGGGGCTGCGCCGCCAGCAGAAGCGGGTCGGCGCCGAGCTCGCCGCCCAGGCCGCCGACAACAACGCCAAGAAGGAGGTGGCGGCCTGATGTCCACCGCGACCATCGCCAAGCCGCAGGCGAAGCAGCCCGGCAAGGGCGGCCGCCGCATGTCTCTCCCGGTACTCCTGCTGGTCATCGCGGGCGTGCTGGTCCTCACCTCGATCGTCCGCCTGATCAGCGGCGCGGACGGCATCACCTCGACCGGCCAGATGTCCACCGCCCTGCGCCTGGCCGTCCCGATCGGCCTGGCCGGCCTCGGCGGCCTGTGGGCCGAGCGCGCGGGCGTCGTCAACATCGGCCTCGAGGGCATGATGATCCTCGGCACCTGGTTCGGCGCCTGGGCCGGCTACCAGTGGGGCCCGTGGACCGGTGTCGCCTTCGGCATCATCGGCGGCGCGCTCGGCGCCGTCCTGCACGCCGTCGCCACCGTCACCTTCAACGTCAACCACATCGTCTCCGGTGTGGCCCTGAACATCCTGGCCCTGGGCACCACCCGCTACCTGTCGAAGTTCACCTTCGAGGACGTCCCGCAGGGCTCCTCCAAGCAGTCCCCGCCGATCGACTCCCTCGGCACCTTCGACATCCCCGGCCTGTCGTCCTGGCTGGAGACCCTGAACGAGAAGCACTGGTTCCTGGTCTCCGACCTCGCGGGCCTGGTCGGCGGCCTGGTCACCAACCTCTCGCCGCTCACCGTCGTCGCGGTCGCCCTCGTCCCGGCCACCTGGTACGTGCTGTGGCGCACCGCCTTCGGTCTGCGCCTGCGCTCCTGCGGCGAGAACCCGGTCGCGGCCGAGTCCCTCGGCGTGAACGTCTACAAGTACAAGTACATCGCCGTGATCGTCTCGGGCGGCTTCGCCGGCCTCGGCGGCGCCTTCCTGTCGATCGTCGCGTCCAACGTGTACCTCGACGGCCAGACCGCGGGCCGCGGCTACATCGGCCTCGCCGCGATGATCTTCGGCAACTGGATGCCGGGCGGCCTCGCCCTCGGCGCCGGCCTGTTCGGCTACACCGACAGCCTCAACCTGCGCGGCGGCACCACCAACGTCCACGCGCTGATCCTGCTGCTGGCGATCCTGCTGGTGTTCGGCGCGGCCTACCTGGCCTGGCAGAAGAAGTACGTCTCCGCCGTCGTCACCCTGGTGATCTCGGCGGTGATGTTCCTCTGGTACGCCAGCGTGGACGAGGTCCCGCGCCAGGTCGTCTCCGCCGCCCCGTACCTCGTCACCCTGCTGGTGCTGTCGCTGTCCGCCCAACGCCTGCGCATGCCCAAGGCGGACGGCCTGCCGTACCGGAAGGGGCAGGGCAAGTGACCCCGGCCGCCGCTGTCGACTGGGACGCCCTGCGGGAGCTGGCCCGGGAGGCCATGCGCCACGCCTACGCCCCCTACTCGGGCTACCCGGTCGGGGTCGCGGCCCTGGTCGACGACGGCCGCACGGTCTCCGGCTGCAACGTCGAGAACGCCTCCTACGGCATCGGCCTGTGCGCCGAGTGCGGGCTGGTCTCCGAGCTCCAGCGCACCGGCGGCGGCCGGCTCACGCACTTCACCTGCGTGGACGGCCGGGGCGAGATCCTCGTCCCGTGCGGCCGCTGCCGGCAGCTGCTGTACGAGTTCGGCGGTCCCGAGCTGCTGCTGGAGACGCCGGCCGGGATCCTGCCGCTGGCGGAGATGCTCCCGCAGGCCTTCGGCCCCGACCACCTCAAGTAACTCCACGGCGGCCCCTCCGACTCGCTCGACCCGGGTGGGGGGGGCCGCGCACGTCCCGCACGTCTCCCCCTTCAGACGTCTTGTGCACCACCGGAAGGAAAGCCATGGCCATGGACGCCATCTCCGTCATCCGCACCAAGCGGGACCGCGGTGAACTCAGCGACGAGCAGATCGACTGGGTCATCGACGCGTACACCCGCGGCGAGGTCGCCGACGAGCAGATGTCGTCGCTCGCCATGGCGATCCTGCTCAACGGGATGAACCGCCGGGAGATCGCCCGCTGGACGGCCGCGATGATCGCCTCCGGCGAGCGCATGGACTTCTCCTCCCTGTCCCGCCCCACCGCCGACAAGCACTCCACGGGCGGCGTCGGCGACAAGATCACCCTGCCGCTGGCCCCGCTGGTCGCCGCCTGCGGCGCGGCCGTCCCGCAGCTCTCCGGCCGCGGCCTCGGCCACACCGGCGGCACCCTGGACAAGCTGGAGTCGATCCCCGGCTGGCGCGCCCTGCTCTCCAACCAGGAGATGCTGCACGTCCTCGACACCACCGGCGCGGTGATCTGCGCGGCGGGCGACGGCCTGGCCCCCGCCGACAAGAAGCTGTACGCCCTGCGGGACGTCACCGGCACCGTCGAGGCGATCCCGCTGATCGCCTCCTCGATCATGTCGAAGAAGATCGCCGAGGGCACCGGCTCGCTCGTCCTGGACGTCAAGGTCGGCTCCGGCGCCTTCATGAAGACGATCGAGGACGCCCGTGAGCTGGCATCGACGATGGTGGGCCTGGGCACCGACCACGGTGTGCGGACGGTCGCCCTGCTGACCGACATGTCGACCCCGCTCGGCCTGACCGCGGGCAACGCCCTGGAGGTCCGCGAGTCGGTGGAGGTCCTGGCGGGCGGCGGCCCCGCCGACGTCGTCGAGCTGACGATCGCCCTGGCCCGCGAGATGCTCGACGCGGCCGGCGTGACGGGCGCCGACCCGGCGAAGGCCCTCGCCGACGGCTCCGCGATGGACGTCTGGCGCCGCATGATCGCCGCCCAGGGCGGCGACCCGGACGCCCCCCTCCCCACCTCACGGGAACAGCACGTCGTCACGGCCCCCGCCTCGGGCGTGCTCACCCGCCTCGACGCCTACGACATCGGCATCGCCGCCTGGCGCCTGGGCGCCGGCCGCGCCCGCAAGGAGAACCCGGTCCAGGCGGCCGCCGGCGTCGAACTCCACGCCAAGCCCGGCACCCCGGTCACCGCGGGCCAGCCCCTGCTGACCCTGCACACCGACACCCCCGAACGCTTCGCGTACGCCCTGGAGGCGATCGCGGGCTCCTACGACATCGCCGCCGCGGGGACGCCGTACGAGGCGTCCCCGGTGGTACTGGAGCGGATCGCCTGACGCTGGAAGCGATGCGCCCCGACTGCGGCCCTTGCTTCCGCAGTCGGGGCGCTGCCCGTACCGGACGCGGGCACCGGGACACGCAGGGGAGTTGTCCGATGCCGGTGCCTCTGCCCTGCACGTCATGCACAGTGCGGAGCAGACGGCCTGCGGGGCGCCCTTGCCGGTTCCGGCCCCAGCGTCCATTCAGCCGTTGTGACGACCGAGCGCGTCACAGTGCCTCCCGGCTCCGCCTGTTGACCTCCGCCACCTGGGCGCGCAGCCTCGCGTCCGTCCCCGCCCGGCACCGCGGGCAGGCGCAGGGCGGAAACCTGCCGAAGAGTTCGGGTACGTCCGGAGGCTCGACGGTCCGCAACGGCCGTACCTGGGTGCGGACGCCGGTCCGCGGATCGATCCGATAGACCGCGATCGTCATCGTCACCGGACATCCCCCCAGGGGTGCGCCCAGGGGCCTGCCCAGGGCGTTGCCTGGTCATCTGCGCGGTTGTTCCTGGGCGAGGCGCCCAGGTGCGCGACATAGGGCCGGACAAGGGCGCCCGTGGGCTCCCAGGCTTCCTCTGCCTCCACATGGCAGAACGACCGCGGGGGCGTTGGGCGCTTCTTCGCGCGGAGCCTGCGCACGGTGACCAACCGGGCGCCCCAGACGTCCGGCGACAGACGGTGCGAGGGGGCAGGGAGTGTCACGGGGTGCATGGCAAGGCGCCTGTGCCTGCCGGGGGTGCGCGATCCGAACAGGACCACTCTCACCCATTCGAGTAGCTGCGTGATAAGCATGGACTGTCGACGCTCCTAGTCAGCGTGGGCCATGCCCCCGGGCCGTTCGCGCGGCTGCGGGGGTCCTTGCGTCTGGGCCACACTTCCGCGCCGCCCACAGGTCGCACCACGGCAGAAATGCCGCATCTGGGCGGCAGGAAGGCTGCACGCGCTACTCTGACCAGCGGAGACGGCATCCCGGACGGAGTACGGGTATGGCAGTGAAGCGGCAACGTCTGGCCCAGCGTCGGAAGTCGAGCGGCTACACACAAGAGCAGTTCGCGGACGCCCTGAGCGTCGACCGCACCACGGTGCAGCGCTGGGAACGCGGGGAAGTTGACCCGCAACCGCATCAACGGCCGAAGATGGCAAAGCTCTTACGACTCACCTCCAGAGAGCTTGAGGAAGCACTTGCAGCAGACGTTCTGCCCGTTGTCGTGGCGCCCAGTTGGGCCATCCCCGGCGCACCGGCCACCGATGATGAAGTGGCCGCTTGGGAGTTGTCTCGACGCGTGCAGGCAAGCGATGTGGGGTCCGAGACACTGACCCGCCTAGAGCGCGCCTTTGATCAGTTGGCGACTGCTTACCCGACAACCCCTCCGGCGCGACTGTTGGAACGCGTACGGCAACATTCCACCTACGTCATGAAGCTGCTCGACGCCCGTAAGACGCTTTCGGAACATCGGCGTCTGTTGGTCGTAGGCGGTTGGTTGTCACTGCTCGGTGCCACGCTCCATATCGACCTGAAACAGGAGCATGCGGCAGCGGCCAGACTACAAGCCGCGGTATCCCTTGCCCGACAGGCGGAACATCCTGAACTCGAAGCATGGTGCTTCGAAACCGACGCGTGGCGTGTTCTCACGGACGGTGACTATGTGCGCGCACTGGAGTTGTCCCTAGCCGCTCAAAACGTTGCCCCGCGAGGTACCTCCGCCCTCATTCAGGCAACCGCCCAGGAAGGCCGCGCACGCGCAAGACTTGGCCACGGGGCAGAGACATACGCGGCTATCGACCGGGTGCAGAAAATGGCTGCCAAGCTTGGAACCCCTGAGCATCCGACAGAGCACCACTACCAATATGATCCGGCAAAGTGCCTCGCGTATACGGCAACAACTCTCGCGTGGTTGGGCGACGTGGCTGCGGAGCCGTACGCGCGTGAAGTGATCGCGCGACTCAGCCCCTCAGACGACATCAGCAAATGGCCCCGTCGGGTGGCTTCTGCCAACATTGATCTGGCACTTGTCCTCCTTACGGACAACCGCCTTGATGAAGCCTGCGACTCCGCCCAGAGGGCCATACTGAGTGGTCGGGTGGTTCCCTCGAACCATTGGCGGGCGCTGGAGGTTGTCAAGGTGGTTGAGGCTAGGCAACTACCGGAAGCATCCGACTTGCGCGAGACGTACAAGGGTTTGAAGGTTATCGGCGCCTAAGAGGGCGCACTGAGATCGGCTATGCAGTCGGCCGACCTGTCGCCTAAGTAGTTGGCGGTACGGGTAGGCGTTTCCGGCAAGACGGTGGAACGGTGGGTGGCGGACGCCGGACTGATGCCGCATGCCAGAAGCCGGGAAGGTGCCTGTAAGGCATTGGGGGTTGACGAAGAAATGCTGTGGCCGAAAGCGGTAAAGGACCGAATCAAGACCGGTGGGGACCGTGAGATCATCCACTCCTACCCCTATCGGTCCTCCTGTCCATCGACGGTCTGGGCCGAACTCATCGAAAGGTCGGAAACAGACATCCTTTTCGCGGGGTACACCAACTATTTCCTCTGGATTGACCAGCCTGCGTTCGTTTCAACCCTGCGGCAGAAACTCGACAGCGGATGTCGTGTGCGCTTCCTGCTGGGTGACCCCGACGGTGAGGTGACGCGCAACCGCGAGCAGATCGAAGACGTGGCCCTCACTGTTTCCACGCGTATTCGCATCACGCTTGAGCATCTGGGAAAACTCGGTGCACACCAGGGCTTGGAGGCGCGTTTCTCCGCGGCGGGTGACGCGATCAATCACGTTTCGCTGTCGGTCTTCCGTTTCGATGACGAGGCGCTGGTAACCCCTCATCTGGCCCGACTGGTCGGGCATGACTCGCCTTTGCTGCACCTACGGAAGATCGGTGACACCGGAATGTTTGCCCGGTTCGCCGATCACGCCGAAGAGCTGTGGTCAAGGGGAGTGTCGATAACCTCTCAAGGCTGAGAGCTCGTGACACGATCTTGTTTGCGTGGTGTTCGTCGTCATCCCATCGAGGCGTGTGACAGCGAATTTGGTTGTTCAGGCTTCCTTGTCAGCGAATCTGGTCGCTCTCCGGCTCGGTTCCTTTGATCCTGGTCGTTCCGCCCGGGGTGAAGGAGTCGTGGAAGGTGAAGGCGTGCGGCGCGGGGCCGTGGGCGTGGAGGTGCTCCAGCCTGGAAACCCCGTCCTGCCAGGTGGGTATCACGCCGTCGGAGACCCACCAGAACACGTAATTCGGGTGCTCGGTCCTCTCGAACCAGTCGTAACGCCTGTTCAGCGCCTCACGGTGCAGACCGGTGTAGACGGCGTCGAATGCGGGGCGCAGGTCGGTCCAGAGGGAGAGGGTCGCGGCCAGGGCGGTGGTGTCCACCGTACGGCCCTTGCCGTACCACGTCGGTACGGCGAACTCTCCCCATACACCCCAGTCCGCCTCGAAGAGCGAGCCCCGGTCACCGTCTGCCGCTTCGGCACGAGCGAGGTATCCGGGGTGCTGACCGATCTTCCGGTAGACGGCCTCACCGATGTCGTAGAACTCGCGCGTGAGAGGTGCGGGATCGGCGAGAGGTGACTTCAGGACGCCGAATGTGTACAGAGCAAGATGGGGCATGCGTCTCTCCCTGATGGGGGCTGCCTGGCGTGGACCCGGTTCGGTGGCTTACGCAGGGGGGCGAGGGTTTGTGGGGCGCGACCGACTCGTTCCGTCACGGCCGGCCCAGCCTGAAGCCTGAAGGAACCCCCTGTGCGACCGTGGCGATCACCGAAGACCAGGTGACGGTAGCCGCCTCTACGAGCCATGTCGAAGTTGCGATTTCCCTGTCCAAGTGGCCTCTTGCGCAGGTCCTCGCGGGAACCGGGTCGGTGGCGCCGCCTGCCCTCGTGGAAGTCCGCATCGGCCCATCAGATGCCGAGAAGCGGCATCGGCAACCCCGCTCAGGCCTCGCGCCCCGAAGGCGTGGTGTCCTCCGGAGCGCGCGGCAGGGGTTCGGTTCAGGCGTTGTAGCCACCGTGGGCGTCCAGCACCGCGCCGGTGACGTACGACGCGGCGGGGCTCGCCAGATACGCGATCCCCTCGGCGATCTCTTCGGGGTGGCCCATGCGTTGCAGGGACAGCGAGCCGACCAGGGCCTTGAGGGTCTCGGGGTCCGGCCCTTCCATGCCGCCCTCCATCAGGCCGGCCTCCACGACGTTGGCCGTGATGTCCCGGGGTCCGAGGTCCCGTGCGAGCCCCATGGTGTACCTCTCGACCCCCGACTTGGTCGCCGCGTAGTCGGCAACGCCCGGGGCGCCGACCCGGGAGCCCAGTCCGGAACTCAAGGTCGCCGTCCTGGGACACGCGCAGGTACTCACGGCTGGTGAGCGTGCCCACGGTGAAGGCCGCGGCGGGGGCGGGCCCCCGCCCTCACCCGAACGCCCCGCCCTCCCCGAAGGCCAGCGCGGCGAACCGTTCCCCCATGCGCCGGTGGGCGTCGCCGGACGGATGCAGCCCGTCGGGAAGCGGCAGCTCGACGGCGTCTGCCTCCCCGTACAGCTCCCGCCCGTCCAGATAGTGCAGGTGAGAATCTTCCTTGGTCCGCTGCGCGACGATCCGCTCCAGCTCCGCCCGGACGACCCGCAGCGTCAGCTTGCCCGCCGCCACCTCCGCCGGGTCGCCCAGCGGGACGAAGCCCAGCCGCCCCTCGGCGAGCCCGTCGAGGTCCGGCGCGCTGGGGCCGGGCGTCTCCTCGTGCAGGGGGCACAGGATCGGCGAGACGACCAGCAGCGGCGTGGTGGGGTGGCCCTCCCGGACGGTGTCGAGGAAGCCGTGGACGGCGGGTCCGAACGCGCGGAGCCGCATCAGGTCGAGGTTGACCAGGTTGATGCCCACCTTGACGCTGATCAGGTCGGCGGGGTGGTCCCGGATGGCCCGCGCGGTGAACGGGTCGAGCAGGGCGCTGCCGCCCAGCCCCAGGTTGACCAGTTCCACGCCGCCGAGACAGGCGGCCAGGGCGGGCCAGATGGCGGTGGGGCTCGCGGCGTCGGAGCCGTGGCTGATCGAGCTGCCGTGGTGCAGCCAGACCTTGCGGCTCGGGTCGGCCGGCGCCGGTTCGACGGGGGCGTCGGTGCGCAGTGCCAGGAGCTCGGTCGTCTCGTTGTGGGGCAGCCAGATCTCGATGTCCTTGCGGCCCGGGGGCAGGTCCGTGAAGCGGACGGTGCCCGGTTCGCCGGTCCGGTGCTCGACGGTCCCGTCGGTCATGTCGATGGTCACCGTGCGGCCGCCGGTGACGCTCGCCTGCCCGGTCAGGCGGCCGTCGACGAGCAGGTCGTAGACGCCGTCCGGGACGGGCGGGGCGCCGACGTAGACGCGCCGGGTGCGCAGCGAGTCGAGTTCGACGGCGGTCGCCCGGGTCCGGAAGGCCAGCCGTACGCCCGAGGGCTGTGACTCCACCATGGCGAGCTGGGCGTCGGCGCACTGGGCGCGGGCGGTGGCGGGCAGGCGGTGGGGCAGGACGCCGTGGTCGGTGCGCTCCACCTCCAGGGCTCCCCGCAGGAGGTCGGCCGTGACGGGCGTGGTGATCCAGGGATTCTCGGTGGGCATGGCCTCGGTTCCGGGTCGGCGGGGTACGGGGCTTCCCCAGCGGCTGTCCGCTCGGCGGCCGGGGAAACGCGGTGGCGGGACATCCCTCAGGGCAGGTCGTGGGCGTCGGCCCGCGCCGCACCGCCGTGGCCCGCCGGCGCCGGGGGCCAGGTGCGCAGCAGGGCGTCGAGGGCGTCGAGGATGCGGTCCCAGGACTCCTGGGAGTCGGGGGCGCTGTGGCTGAAGCCGCCGGCCAGTTCGAGGCTGACGTAGCCGTGGAAGACGCTGCCCAGCAGGCGGACCGCGTGGGTCTGGTCCGGCTCGGTGAGGTCGTAGCCGCGCAGGATCGCGCGGGTCATCCGGGAGTGCCGGGGGCCCGCGCCGGCCGCGGCGGCCTCGGGGTCCAGGGGGAACCGGGCGGCGGCGTAGCGGCCGGGGTGCTCGCGGGCGTAGTCGCGGTAGACGTTGGCCAGGGCGGCGAGGGCGTCCTGGCCGGCGCGGCCGGCGAGGGCGGCGGATCCGCGGTCGGCCAGTTCCTCCAGGGCCAGCAGGGCGATCTTCGTCTTCAGGTCGTGGGAGTTGCGCACGTGCGCGTACAGGCTCGCGACCTTGACGTCGAACTGCCGGGCGAGCGCCGAGACGGTGACCTGCTCGAAGCCGACCTCGTCGGCGAGTTCCGCCCCCGCCCGGGCCAGACGTTCGGGAGTCAGCCCTGCGCGTGCCATGGAGGTCTCCGGTCTCGTCGCGGCCGTCACTGACGTCGACCACGGCTTTGCCTACAAGTTTTAGCCGACGCCCTAGACATGTTAGGAGAGAGGAGGCGATGAGTTGTGCCGTTCCGCCCGGTCTACCGCTCGTGGACGCGACGACACCGCCGGTGATCGGCCTGAGCGGACCCCTCACCCCGAGCCGGGTGGCGGGCCTCTGCGACGACCTGAGGGCGCTGCTGGACGGGACCGGGGCGGCGGTCGTGGTGTGCGACGTCGCCGGGATTGGGCCACCGGGTCTGGCGGCCGTCGACGCGCTGGCCCGGCTCCGGCTCACGGCCCGCCGTGCCGGGGGGCGCCTCCGGCTGCGCGCCCCCGACCCGGCGCTACGCGCCCTGCTCGACCTCGTCGGACTCCGCTTCGAGGTGGAGGGGCAGGCCGAAGAGGGGGAAGAAGCGCTGGGTGTCGAGGAAGAAGTGGAAACCGGTGAGGCCGCCGTCTGAGATCTCCAGCACCTGGATCGCCCACGGGCTGTGTCCGCCCGCCTCGGGGTCCGGCTTGTACTGGGCGAAGCCCGGCGCGCCGTTGACCTGGACCGGCAGCAGCCGTGAGCCCGTGCAGGCGGAGCCGATCGTGGTCATGAAGCCGGTGATGTCCGCGTGGCCCGTCAGCCACAGGTCGAACGGCGGCATCGTCATGACCGCGTCCTCGTGGAGCAGCCGCGTCAGCGCCGTCATGTCGTACTCCTCGAAGGCGGCCACATAGCGCTCCAGCAGCTTCCGCTGCTCCTCGTCCAGGGGGTCCGACACGGCCGCGTCCGCCGCCCGGTCCCGCTGTTCGGCGAGGGTCGCGCGGGCCCGCTGCAAGGCGCTGTTGACCGAGGCGACCGTCGTGCCGAGCAGCTCGGCGACCTCGCTCGCCCGCCACGCCAGGACCTCGCGCAGGATCAGCACCGCCCGCTGCTTGGGCGGCAGCCGCTGCAACGCGGCCATGAACGCGAGCCGCACCGACTCCCTGGCGACGGCCGCCTCCGCCGGGTCCTCGACCGCGGGCAGCACCCGCGCGTCCGGCATCGGCTCCAGCCAGGTGGTGTCCGGGCGGGGGGAGAGGACCGCCCGGGAGAGCGGGGTGGACTCCGTGAGGTCCATCGGCCGGGCCCGCTTGTTGCCCGCCGTCAGCATGTCCAGGCACACGTTGGTCGCGATGCGGTAGAGCCACGAGCGCAGGCTGGAACGGCCCTCGAAGGTGTCGTAGCTGCGCCAGGCGCGCACCAGGGTGTCCTGCACCGCGTCCTCGGCCTCGAAGGACGAGCCGAGCATCCGGTAGCAGTAGCCCGTCAGCTCGACCCGGTGTCGCTCCAGCCTGGCGTCGAGGTCGTCCACCGTCGCCGTACCGTCCGTCATCGTCGTCCACCCACCCCTGTGGCCGTTTCTGTCACGCGCCTGTGCGTGCGTCCAGTACTCCAGAAGCTAACGCAGGCCACTGACAACGGCCCCCCGAGTCGACGAAAGCCCAGGTGGAGGGGGTTTCGTCGGGTGCCGGACCGGCCGCATCCGGCCCGGTACCCGACGGACCCCCCGCCCGGACCGGCCGTGGTCCGCCGGAGCCGGCGGCGACCACGGACCGACGGTCCGGAGCGGGGGGACGGAAGGGGTGCGGCGAAGGTCAGTGCGCGGCCAGCGGCTCCCGACGGGCCGCGACCCGCGCCGCCCGCGTGCCGAACGCCGTGATCGTCACGACGCCGAGCACCGCCAGGACGCCCACGCCGACCGTGCCGGCCCAGCCGCCCGCGTGGAAGGCCGTCGCGCCGACGGTGCTGCCCGCGCTGGAGCCGATGTAGTACGCGGACTGGTAGAGGGCGGAGGCCTGCGCCCGGCCGGTGGTCGCCGTCTTGCTGACCGCCGAGGACGCCACCGCGTGGCCCGCGAAGAAGCCCGACGTGATCAGGACCAGGCCCAGCAGGACCAGGGCCAGCGAGTCCGCCAGGGAGAGCAGGAGGCCCGCCGCCGTCGTGCCGCCGGCCAGGTACAGCGCCCCGCGGCGGCCCAGCCGGCCGACCAGCCGGCCCGCCGTCGACGCCGACACCGTCCCCACCAGGTACACCAGGAAGATCGAGCCGACGATGCCCTGCGGGAGCGAGAACGGCGCCTCCGTCAGGCGGTAGCCGATCACCGTGTACACCCCGCCGAACACCGTCATGAACAGCGCGCCGATCGCGTACAGGCGGCGCAGCAGCGGATCGGTGAGGTGGTCGCGGACCGTGCGGGCCAGGACGCGGGGGCGCAGCGAGCCCGCCACGAAGTGCTTCGGCGCCGGCAGCAGCATCCGGAACGCCACCGCGCAGCCCACCGCGACCGCGCCGATCACGCCGACGGCCACCCGCCAGCCCCACTCCTGCGCGACCCAGCCGGTGATGACCCGGCCGCTCATCCCGCCGACGCTGTTGCCCGCCACGAACAGGCCGATCGCCGTGATCAGCGCCTTGGGCCGCACCTCCTCCGCCAGATAGGCGGTCGCCGAGGCCGGCAGCCCGGCCAGGGCGGCGCCCTGGAGACCGCGCAGCACGACCAGCGCGCCCAGCGACGGGGCGAAGGGGACCAGCAGCCCGACGGCCACCGCGACCGCCAGCGAGGCCGTCATCACCGTACGGCGGCCGTAGCGCTCCGACAGGGCGCTCATCGGCAGCACGAACAGGGCCAGCCCGCCGGTCGCCGCCGCCACCGTCCAGCTCGCCTCGCTCGCCGCGACGCCGAACTCGCCGGAGATCAGCGGCAGCAGCGCCTGCGTGGAGTACAGGAGGGCGAAGGTCGCCACGCCGGCCAGGAAGAGGGCGAGGCTCATCCGGCGGTAGCCGGGACCGCCCGGGGTCATACGGGAGTCGGAGGAGGACGGGACGGACGGGACGGACGGGACGGACGGAACGGCGCCCACGACGGTGGACGCCCCGGTACTGGCGGGAGACATACCCCGAACCTAGGACGACCCCACTCATCCGTCCAATGCATGGAATCGTCATAATCGTTCCCATGGAGCATCAGCAGAGGTCACGGGCGCGCCTGTCACCGTCCAGTGACACAGAAGACATCGTCACGCTGCTCGCGCCACGGCTCGCATACTTCGCGGGCGTCGCCCGCACCGAGCACGTCACGCGGGCCGCGCAGGAGATGCAGGTCCCGCAGTCGACGCTCTCCCGGGCCATGGTCCGCCTCGAACAGGACCTGGGCGTCGAGCTGTTCGCCCGCCACGGCCGGACCGTCTCCCTCACCCCCGCCGGTCGCACCTTCCTCACCTCCGTCGAGCGCGCCCTCGCCGAGGTCGAGCGCGCCGCCGACGAGGTGCGTGCCGACGCCGACGCCGCCACCGGCAAGGTCGCCTTCGGCTTCCTGCACACCATGGGCGCCGAGACGGTACCCGGCCTGATCCACGCCTTCCGCGCCGACCACCCCCGCGTCCGCTTCAGCCTCGTCCAGAACTACGGCGAGGCCATGCTGGAGCGGCTGCGGGCCGGCGAGCTCGACCTGTGCCTGACCTCGCCGGTGCCGGACGCCCCCGACCTCGTCGCCCGCCGCCTCGACGAGCAGAAACTGCGCCTGGTCGTCCCCGCCGACCACCGTCTCGCCGCCCGCAAGCGCGTCCGGCTCGCCGAGGCCGCCGACGAGACCTTCGTGACCCTGGAACCCGGCTACGGCCTGCGCCGCATCACCGACGACCTCTGCCAGGAGGCCGGTTTCCGCCCCCGGGTCGCCTTCGAGGGGGAGGAGGCGGAGACCCTTCGCGGCCTGGTGGCGGCCGGCCTCGGCGTCGCCCTCCTGCCCCCGCCCGCCGTACCCCGGCCCGGCGTGGTGGAACTGACGGTCACGGCACCGCGGGCGGTCCGGGAGATCGGCGTGGCCTGGCTGGACGGCCACCCGGACACACCCCCCGTGGCGGCCTTCAAGAGGTTCCTGCTGTCGCGGCGGGGCAGTCTGCTTCCGTAGGCCCTGCCGGGCCCTGTCTCCGGTCACGGCACCGGCGGGTCACGGCACTGGCGGGCGTTCCCCCCGCCTCCCGTGTAACGGCACTAGCGGGCGATCCCCCCGCCTCCCATGGAGAGGTCCAGCCCCTCGGTGGAGTCGAAGCCGTCGCCGTACAGCCGGGTGACTGCCCCGGTGGCCGGCCCGTCCGCCGTGCCGGGCAGGAGCCACGCGGAGCTGTCGGTCCTGTCGGTGCCGGGTGCCGCCACGACCAGGTCGGACCGGTGGTCGCCGTCCATGTCGACCAGGCGCACCGCCGCGCCGAACACGCGCCGCACGTCCGGGTCGCCGCCGAGACCGGCCTCCCCGAAGGCGCGGGCGCCCTCGCCGGTCAGGCCGTCCGGGCCGCCCCGCAGGAACAGCACCTCTTCCGGACCCGCCTTCGCGTACACCTGGTCGCGGGGCGAACCGGCCACCACGTCCGCGTAGCCGTCGCCGTCGACGTCACCGGTGTCCAGGGAGGTGAAGGCGGCGTCTTCGTCCTGAGGTTCCTCGCCGGGCACCCCCGGCGCGCCACGGTCGAGGGTCGTCGTCCGCCGGCCCTTCCCCGGCCCGGACTCCGAGCCGTACACCACGGTCACCGCACTGCGGCTCACGTCACCGCCGCGGGGGCTGAGCACGAGGTCCGCGATCCCGTCGCCGTCCACGTCGCCGGCCGCGCCCGTCGCCGCGTCGGGGAGGCCGACGTCGTCGGGCTGGGTGAAGCCGTCCGGGCCGCCCCGGAGGTGACTCACCGGCCGGTGTTCCTCGGACCAGGCCGCGTCGGGGGGCGAGTCGTCGTGGAAGGCCACCAGGTCGTCGGCGCCGTCGCCGTCCAGGTCCCCGGCGACGAGTTCCGCATAGTTCGCGCCGTCGACGTCCTTCGCCGGCCGGCGCGGGGCGGGGACCGGGGCGGTGGCCGCCGGTGTGCCGTCGCGCCCGAAGGGGCCCTTGAGCAGGCCCCTGCCGGAACCGAGCCCGAAGACCAGATCGGCATGCCCGTCCCCGTCGAAGTCCCCGGCGACGAGCTGCTCCTCCAGGATCGGATCCGTCATCCAGGGCACGTCACTGCCGTCCGTGCCCGGCACCCGCACGGCGCTCTTCAGGCCGTCCGCCGAACCCCACATGACGATCACGCTCGGCTTCCAGTCGAAGACGGAGGCGGCGAGGTCGGTGCAGCCGTCCCCGTCGAAGTCGCGGGCCATCACGTCGCTGCCGAAGAACGCCTCGTCGCGGCCCTCGCCCGGTATCCCGGCGTCGTTCTGCGTGAGGTACTGGCAGCGGGCGAGGCCGGTCCCGTCGCCCGATCCGTACGCCACCTCGATGCTGCCGCCGCCGCTGCCGTTCTCCACGTCGCCCAGGGATCCCATGGCCAGGTCGGGGTGGCCGTCCCCGTCGAAGTCGGCGGCGGGGGCGCCCCCGGCCGGGGTCCCGCCGCCCGTCGCCGCGCTGCCCCCGGCCGGTGCGGTGCCGTGGGCGGAGGTGTGACAGGCGTGCGGGGCGGTGAGGGTCCCGTCGCCGTCCCGTGCGACGACGGCCCCGACCACGACGGCCAGCGTCAGGGCCGCCGCGCCGCCCGCGATCGCCCACCGGCGTCCGCCGCCTCGTCCCCGTACCGGCTCCGGCTCGCCACCCCGATCACCCATGTGGTCAAGCACGCCCGCACCGGACCCGGCGGTTCCGTCGTCCGTCCTCGGGCTTCAGCCCGAGGAGCAGGTCAGCGCCGCAGCGAACTGCCGAACCCCGCGGCCAACGGCATCCTCAACCCCAGCGGCGGAGGCGCCGCCAGGGCGTCCCGCACCGGCCGCGAGAAGCCGTGCCCGAACAGCACGCCCCGCACGAAGTCCTCCGCCAGGGCCAGGACTTCCTGCCGGTACTGGTGCAGCCCGTGCCCGTCGGAGTGCACCTCGAACCGGCACACCTCCCGGTTCACCTTCTTCATCCGCGCCGCGAACCGGAAGGACAGCTCGGGATCGGTCCGCTGGTCGTTCGTGCCGTGCACGATCAGCACCTGCCGTCCCACCAGGTGCTTCACCGGTTCGGGTGGTGCCGCGACGTCCTCCTCCGGCAGCCAAGGGGCGATCGCGAGCACCGAGTTGACGGCCTCGTGGCCGCCCGCGCGCAGCGCGGCCCGCCCGCCCATGCCGACACCGGCGAGGCACACGGGGACGTCCCCGTAGCGCCGTACGGCCTCGTCGGCGGCCCAGGACGCGTCGGTGGCGAGATGGGCCTCGCTGCCGTTCCACCCCCGGCAGCGGTAGCGCACCACGTGGACGGCCAGGCCGTCCTGCCGGGCCGCGCGGGCGAGTCTGCGCCCGACGGCACGCACCGGGCCGTTCCCCCACAGGGGCGAGGGTCTGCGGTCGGAGACCTCGTCGCCCCCCGGGAGCAGCAGCACCACGCCGCTCACCGTCTCCGGCTCCGGGCCGATTCCCTTCCCCAGCCTGGCCGTTCGCACCGGCGTCGCTTGCTGTCCCATGACAGAACAGTGTCAGAAGCGCCGGTGTACTCCACCCGTCCGTGCGGTCACCGTTACATATCGACGCAGGTGTACAGCGCGCGATCTACGCGCGTAGGAGTTAGAGTGCGGAAATGACGAGCCAGACCATTCGACAGGGCGTCACCCCGAGCGCGGACCAGATCCGCCGGGCGCCCAAGGTTCTGCTGCACGACCACCTCGACGGCGGGCTGCGCCCCGGCACGATCGTCGACCTCGCCCGGGAGACCGGGTACGCACGGCTCCCCGAGACCGACCCCGGAAAGCTCGGCCTCTGGTTCCGGGAGGCCGCCGACTCCGGTTCCCTGGAACGGTACTTGGAGACCTTCTCGCACACCGTCGGCGTCATGCAGACCCGGGAGGCCCTGGTCCGGGTCGCCCGCGAGTGCGCCGAGGACCTCGCCGAGGACGGGGTCGTCTACGCCGAGGTCCGTTACGCGCCCGAGCAGCACCTGGAGGGCGGTCTGCGCCTCGAGGACGTCGTCGAGGCCGTCGACGAGGGCTTCCGGCAGGGCGAACGGCTCGCCCGGGCGAACGGCCACCGCATCCGGGTGGGCGCTCTCCTCACCGCCATGCGGCACGCCGCCCGCGCCCTGGAGATCGCCGAACTCGCCAACCGCTACCGCGACCTGGGCGTGGTCGGCTTCGACATCGCCGGCGCCGAGGCCGGCTACCCGCCCACCCGGCACCTCGACGCCTTCGAGTACCTGAAGCGGGAGAACAACCACTTCACCATCCACGCCGGGGAGGCCTTCGGGCTGCCGTCCATCTGGCAGGCGCTGCAGTGGTGCGGCGCCGACCGCCTCGGGCACGGCGTCCGCATCATCGACGACATCGAGGTCGCGGAGGACGGCTCCGTGAAGCTCGGACGGCTCGCCTCGTACGTCCGGGACAAGCGCATCCCGTTGGAACTGTGCCCCAGCTCCAACCTCCAGACCGGGGCGGCCGCCTCCTACGCCGAGCATCCGATCGGGCTGCTGCGCCGACTGCACTTCCGGGCCACGGTCAACACCGACAACCGGCTGATGTCCGGCACCGGCATGAGCCGGGAATTCGAGCACCTTGTCGACGCGTTCGGTTACACGCTCGACGATCTCGCATGGTTCTCGGTCAATGCTATGAAGTCAGCATTCATTCCTTTCGATGAACGACTGGCTATGATCAATGACGTGATCAAGCCCGGCTATGCCGAGCTCAAGTCCGAATGGCTGTTCCAGCAGACCGCCTCCACCAGGGGTTCCGTGGCCGGGGAGAGCTGAGGGGCGCGAATTTCCGGATCAGAATGCGGGCGGGCCTTCACGGCCTGTCCGCATTCTGATGTTTGCGGTGGGTGCCTTTTTGTGTTTACGGTCGTGGACCGCTCAGTTCCCCGATATTCGAGGACGCATTTATCATGAAGCAGTCTGCTGCCAAGACCCTCGGCGTCGCCGCGCTCGGTGCCGCTTTCGCCGCTGCCGGTGCGGGCGCCGCCACCGCGGCCCCGGCCGTCCCGGACGCCACCCAGGCACTGGGCGGCATCACCCAGTCGCTGCCGGCGGAGAAGCTCGCCACGGCGCTGCCGGGAGCCGGTGACGCGGTCCAGCAGGCCCAGCCGACGCTCGGCGCCGGCCTGGCCGCCGTGCAGCCGATCGCCCAGCAGGCGGTGGCCGAGCAGCCGACCGCGCCGGTCGGCGATCTGCTCGGCGGTCTGCCCGTCCTCAAGGGCCTGCCCACGAACGGCGTGGGGGTGAACGGGATCCCGCTGGGCTGAGTCCCGCGCGTCGCGGCGCCGTCGGGCGCATCCGGGTCCTCCGGGTGCGCCCGACGGCTTTTCCCGTACGCGGCTCGTTCCGTACGCGGCTCGTTCCGTACCCGGTGCCTACCAGGCCGTGCGGGCCTTGTCCTCGGACGGCAGGAAGATCCACAACGCTATGTAGAGCAGGAACTGCGGGCCCGGCAGCAGACAGGACAGCAGGAAGATCACGCGCATCGTCGTCGCGGAGGTGCCGAAGCGCCGGGCCAGCGCGGCGCACACTCCGCCGATCATGCGGCCGTGGGTGGGGCGGGCGAGGCTGCTGGACATCTGCGGCTCCTTCGTGAGTCGGTCCGGGGCGGCCTTTCGGTGGCTGCCCCGTCTGATGTCCACGCTACGGAGACGAAGCGGGTGAAACGTCGCCCTACGGGGCGATCCCGACCCTGGGAATCGTCGGGGTCCGCCCCTGAGCCGGCTCCTCCTGGCGGTCCGCCCGGTCTGCCCGGTCCGTACGGCGTTCGGCCCGGTGCCGCAGGCGGGCGCGGGTCGCGGGGACCACCGCGGTGTGCGCCAGGGCCACGCCCACGGTGTTGAGCAGGAGCGAGTCCACGTCGGCCACCTGGCCGGGCACCCCGGTCTGGAGGAGCTCGATGGCCAGCGACAGCAGGGCGCCCGCCGTGACCGTGCGGACCAGGGAGACGAGCGGCGAGACGTGGAGCCTGCCGTGCGTCAGGGGGAGGAGGACGCCCAGCGGTGCCAGGAGGGCGAGGCCCCCGCCGATCCGGCAGGCCGCCTGCGGCCAGCCCAGCTCCAGGTCGGCGCGGATGCCGGCGAACGGGTGCAGGTTGGAAGGCATCACCCAGGGAACGTCCAGGGGGCGCAGCGTGCACCAGGCGACGAACACGAGGTGGGCGACCAGGAGAACACTCCCGGTCGCGCGAACGCGGAACGCGGCGCTGCCGCCGATGGAGCCTTGACGCTGCACGTCCCCCTAGACGCAGGAGGCGGCGGGATCGGTTCCGGCGCCGCGGCAGCCGCACCGGGGCCCGCGCCACGGCGGCGGCCGGACGGGACCACACGGGGCCCGCCGAACCGGCCGAGCCCGCCTGTCGCCTGAACCGGCCGAGCCCGCCTGGCTCGCAGGACCGGCAGCGGCCCATGCCCCCGCCCGCCGTCAGCCCCCCGTGACCTCCGTCGACGGGGGTTCCGCCGAGCCCGGGCGGGAGCGGACCTCGTCCGTGCACTGGTAGCGGCGGGGAGGGCCCGTGGGACCGCCCAGGACCACCGAGCCGTCGCCCTCCGCCGCCGCCGAGTCGGAGAAGGTGCAGACGATCTGGGCCAGGGCGTACGAGGTCAGGTCGTCCGGCGAGGTGCTCAGGCGCAGGGTGTCGTCCGGGTCCTCGGCGGCCGGGCCGCTCACCGCCGTTCCGCCCCGCACGTCCGTGGTGTAGCCGGCTTCCTTCTCCGCGGCCGAGGGGGACTGCGCCAGTTCGTCCAGCAGGCCCTGGGCGACCAGGAGGCGGCGCGCGGAGTCGGCCGTGCCGTCGGGGACCGGGACCGTGCGGTCCACGGCGACCAGGGAGGAACCGCACAGGAGGAACACCCGTACGGGAACGCCCCCGGAGGCCTGGGCGGTCACCTCGGGCCCGGAGAGGGAGCAGTGGACCCGGGAGGGGGCCGGGCCGAAGTCGGTCGGCACCTCGGTCGCGCGGATGCCGCAGCCGGTGAGCAGGACGGCGAGGACGGGGAGCAGAGGGAGGAGAGGCAGGGCGAGGCGGCGGCGTACGGACGTGGCGTGAACGGTCATCAGGTGGCCTCCTTGTCCTTCTGCTCGCCCTGTTCCGCCAGGTCCGAGATGTCCCGGGGCAGGCGGAGGGTGAAGACCGCGCCCGACTCGGGGGAGTTGGCGGCGCTGATCTCGCCGCCGTGGATGTGGGCGTTCTCCAGGGCGATGGAGAGACCCAGCCCGCTGCCCTCGGAGCGGGGGCGGGAGGCGCTCGCCTTGTAGAACCGGTCGAAGACGTGGGGCAGGACCTCCTCGGGGATGCCGGGGCCGTGGTCGCGCACGGCGATGACGACCTCGTCGGCCGACGCTCGAACGGACACCCGCACCGGCGAGCCGCCGTGCTTGAGGGCGTTGCCGATGAGGTTGGCGAGGATCACGTCCAGGCGGCGCGGATCGAGGCGGGCGTGGATGCCGCGCTCGGCGTCCAGCTCGACGGCGTCCAGCCAGGCGCGCGCGTCGATGCACGCGGTGATCTGGTCGGCGACGTCGACGTCGTCCAGGACCAGGCGCGCCGTGCCGGCGTCGAAGCGGGTGACCTCCATCAGGTTCTCGACCAGGTCGTTCAGCCGCCGGGTCTCAGAGACCACCAGGCGGACGGCCGGCTCGATCATCGGGTCGATACCACCGGACTCCGCGTCCAGTTCCTCCTCCAGCACCTCGGTGACGGCGGTGATGGCGGTGAGCGGGGTGCGCAGTTCGTGGCTCATGTCCGCGACGAAGCGGCGGGAGGCCTCGTCCCGGGCCGCCATGTCCGCCACCCGTTTCTCGAGCGACTCGGCGGCGAGGTTGAACGTACGGGACAGATCGGCCAGTTCGTCCGTCCCGGAGACCCGTAGCCGGGTGTCCAGCTTGCCCTCGCCCAGACGGCGGGCGGCCACGCCGAGCCGGTGCACCGGCTTCAGCACGGTCGTGGCGGCGGCCTGCGCGAGCAGCGCGGCGCCGATCAGCGCCAGACCGGTGGCGATGCCCAGGGACCAGGCCAGCGAGTTGAGGTCCTTCGCCTCCGGCTCCAGCGACTTGCGCATGTAGCCGGTCGGGCCGCCCCCGATCACCTTCGTCCCGGCCACCAGGTACGGCGTCCCGTGGTCGACCACCCGCTGCCAGTACAGGTGGTACGGCGACGTGTTGCCGGCGGTCGTGCCCTGCTGCTTGTTCACCGCCCTGCGCAGCGACTCGGGCACGTCCTCCAGGGAGAAGCCGTTCAGCCCCCCGGAACTGCCGTAGACCGTCTTGCCGGTGCCGTCCTCGGCGACCAGCAGCACGCTGAACCGCTGGCTGCTGGTGGCCATCTGGCCGGCCGTGTACTGCAACTCGTCCTGCGACGGGTACTCCGCCAGCGAGCCGGCCCGGTTCTGCATCTCCTGCTCGAAGTCGCGCAGCACCGCGCCCTGGGTACGGGTCAGCACGGCCTCGCGGTTGAGCCAGTACGCGATGCCGGACGCGGACACGGCCGCGGTCAGCGCCACCAGCCCGAAGACCACGACGAGCCGCAGCCGCAGGCTGGTGAGGCGCAGCCGTGACAGATGTCCCTTGCGCGCCGCGGACCAGCCGCGGATCCCCCCTTGCCGCTGTGTCACTGAGGGGCGTCCAGGCGGTAGCCGACCCCGCGCACGGTACGGATCAGGGTGGGGGACGACGGTACGTCCTCGACCTTGGCGCGCAGCCGCTGGACGCAGGCGTCCACCAGCCGGGAGTCGCCGAGGTAGTCGTGCTCCCAGACCAGGCGCAGCAGCTGCTGCCGGGACAGCGCCTGACCGGGGCGCCGGCTCAGTTCGAGCAGCAGCCGCAGCTCGGTCGGGGTGAGCTGGAGGTCCTCGCCGTTCTTCGTCACCGTCATCGCGGCGCGGTCGATGACGAGGCTGCCGAAGGTCGCCGAGTCGTTCGACTCGCGCTCCCCGCGCCGCAGCACGGCGCGGATCCGGGCGTCGAGCACCCGGCCCTGCACCGGTTTGACGACGTAGTCGTCGGCGCCGGACTCCAGCCCGACGACCACGTCGATGTCGTCGCTGCGCGCGGTGAGCAGGATGATCGGCAGCTGGTCGGTGCGCCGGATGCGCCGGCACACCTCGAATCCGTCGATGCCGGGCAGCATCACGTCCAGCACGATCAGATCCGGCCGCTGTTCGCGCAGCAGCTTCAGACCGTCCTCACCGCTCGCAGCGGTCGCCACGCGGTGTCCCTGGCGCGTCAGTGAGAGCTCCAGGGCCGTACGGATGGCGTCGTCGTCCTCGATCAGCAACAGGGAAGGCACGGGCTCATTCTGGCCCATGGAGGTGCCGTCGTTCGACCTGTGGGCAGGGGCTCGGATGCCAGAGGGGCGTGGTTTCCGCGGCGCGCGCGGCGTACGCGGGGTACGGGGGCGGGTCCGGAGCGCCGGTGGAACCCGCGCCGGAACGTCGTAGCGCCGGTGTCTGTGTACGGGCTGTGGCGCCACCGTGACGGACCCCTGTGACAGGTCTGTGACAGTCGGCGGACACGGCGATGAAGTGCCGTAGGCAGGATTTTCGGCACAGGCACGGCAGCACGCGGCACACAGCACACAGCCGCGGCGGACGGGCCGAACGGAACGAGCACGGACACCGGAAGTCCACGACGGGGGGCGCGAGATGAACACGCTGCACGGTATGAGCACCAACGCAGTCGCAGTCGTCACGCGTCTGCACGACGTGCACCGGGGTTCCGAGAAGTCCGGTGCCGTGATGAGCGGGCGGGGGTGCGCTCGCGGCACCGGGCGTCAGCACACCGCCTACATGACGGTGGTCGACGCGGGGGAGCAGACGGCTCAGGGGGGAGCCGCGTACAGGGAGGACACGGGGGAGCGCCGCTCGCTGTCGGAGGCGGAGTTCACCGCCTACGTCCAGGAGCGCCGCGCCTCCCTGTACGCCACCGCCTACCACCTCACCGGCGACCGCTTCGAGGCCGAGGACCTGTTGCAGAGCGCGCTGTTCTCGACCTACCGGGCGTGGGACCGGATCAGTGACAAGGCGGCCGTCGGCGGCTACCTGCGACGCACGATGACCAACCTGCACATCAGCGCGTGGCGCCGCCGCAAGCTGAACGAGTACCCGACCGAGGAACTGCCGGAGACGCCCGGCGACACGGACGCGATGCGCGGCACCGAGCTGCGCGCCGTCCTGTGGCAGGCGCTGGCCCGGCTGCCCGAACTCCAGCGGACGATGCTGGTCCTGCGCTACTACGAGGGCCGCACCGACCCGGAGATCGCGGAGATCCTCGACATCAGTGTCGGCACGGTGAAGTCCAGCATCTGGCGGTCGCTCCGCCGGCTGCGCGAGGACGAGGTCCTCAGCTTCGGCCGTGACGAGGAGGACGCCTTCGGCGAGCTCGTCGCCTGAGGTGCACGGGGGCCGGCCTCCCTCGGGAGGCCGGTGAACGGGGGAACACGGGGGAAACACGGGGGAGCGGTACCGGGGGGACCCAACGGGGGACGTCGGGGGAGCGGTACCGCGCACAGCACGGGGGAAGCACCACCCGGGGGACACGGGGGAACACGAGCGGGGCTGGAGGGCCGGGGGGTCCGTCCAGTCCCGCTCTTCCGTGTGCGCCCGCCCGAGCCGGCGGGGCGTGGCCCCCGCGCGCCACGACGGCGCGTCCGCCCGTCAGACGGCCGTACGCGCCGTCGTGGCGCGGTCGCCCGCCGCCGCGGCCGCCAGCCGGCCGAGCGCCTCGTCGCGGTCGCAGGCGTACGCGCCGAGGGCGGTCTGGCGGGCCACGATGGAGCGTTCGGCACGCATCAGGCGCCAGCCGCGGCGCAGGAGGAACGGCACCGACTTGCGGCCCTCCCGCAGGTCCCGCAGGAAACGGCGGCGGAACGTCGTCACCGCACCGCGGCTCAGGCACAGCGCGTCGGCCAGCACGCCCAGGTCCCGGCAGCGGGCGACGATCTCCGCGGCGAAGATGCCCTCCGCGATGAACAGCGGGGTCCGCCCGATCTCGACGGTCTCCGCGCCGGTGCGGGCGCTGAGCGCGAGGTCGTAGACCGGGACGTTCGTACGGCCCGTGCGGCACAGGTCGGTGATCGCGGCGACCGCGGTGTCCGCGTCCCACGAGCCGGGGTGGTCCCAGTCGATGTCGGAACTCCCCGCGACCTGCGGCAGCGTCGGGTCGTCGCCCTCCTTGTAGAAGTCGTCGAGCCGCAGCACGGGCAGACCGGAGAGGGCGGCGAGGAGGGACTTGCCGGAGCCGGAGGGGCCGCAGAGCAGTACGACTCGCGTGGATATGGGCGGTGGGGAACTCACGGGACACCAGTGTGAGGCATCCGCCGGGCCGTGAACGACCCCGCGGGTCGGCTTTGATGCACGGGCCACTCCTCAACTACCCTTCGTGTCGACCTGATTACCCGACGCAGCAGAAAGTGGGCATCGCGATGGCCCGACACGACTCTTCCCGCACGCCGACCGGACGGCGCGCCCTGGTGGTCCTCGCCACGGTGGGAGCGGCCCTGGGCGCGGGCGCGGGCGTGGCCGCGGCGGCCGGGACCGAACCGGTCGTGGACGTGGTGCGCACGCGTCCCACCTCGCTCGGCACGATCGACCCCCAGGCCGGTGTGCAGGCCCTGGGCGGCACCGTCGGATACGTCACCGGCCCGCTGTCGGACCTCAAGCCCAACCCGCTCGCGGGCACGGGTGTCGACCCGCTCGACAACGGCGTCGGCACCCAGCTCGCCGACTTCCAGCCGCTGTCGTCCCGCTCGCTGACCGGGCCGGTGGCGCAGGCGTCGTCGGTCGGCGCGGTGCCGGTGGCGGGGCAGGCCGCGGGGCTGCTGGGCGGCTGACCGGCGCGCACCCGTGTGCCGTGCGCGTGGAGCGGGCCGCGTCCCTCCGACGGAGAGGGGCGCGGCCCGCTCGGCGTGGCGGGCCGTCAGTACGACGAGCCCGAGGCGCCCAGCGACCCCGTCGGGTGCCAGACGGTCTTCGTCTCCAGGAACGCCGTCATGCGGTCGATCCCGGGAGTCGCGAACCAGTCGTCCACAGGCTGTGGACGGAGCACCCGCTTCAGGTTGTCCGCGGCCGCGATCTCCAGCTCCTTCGCCAGCGACTCGTCGGCGCCCGCGAGGTCGATCGCGTTGACGTCCTGGTGGGCGGCGAGGGGCGCCGCGATCTCCGCCGTACGGCCGGAGAGGACGTTGACCACGCCGCCGGGCACGTCGGAGGTGGCCAGGACCTCGCCGAGGGAGAGCGCCGGGAGCGGGGAGCTCTCGGAGGCCACCACGACCGCCGTGTTGCCCGTGGCGATCACCGGGGCGAGCACCGAGACCAGGCCCAGGAACGACGACTCCTGCGGGGCCAGGACGGCCACCACGCCGGTCGGCTCGGGCGAGGACAGATTGAAGAACGGGCCCGCGACCGGGTTGCCGCCGCCGACCACCTGGGCGATCTTGTCGGTCCAGCCCGCGTACCAGACCCAGCGGTCGATCGTCGCGTCGACCACGGCGGCCGCCTTCGACTTCGACAGCCCCTCGGCGTCGGCCACCTCGCGGACGAACTGGCCCCGGCGGCCCTCCAGCATCTCGGCGACGCGGTAGAGGATCTGGCCGCGGTTGTACGCCGTCGCCCCGGACCAGGCGCCGAACGCCTTGCGGGCGGCCACGACCGCGTCCCGGGCGTCCTTGCGGCTCGACTGCGGCGCGTTGGCCAGCCAGTTGCCCTTGGAGTCGGTCACTTCGTACACCCGGCCGCTCTCGGAACGGGGGAACGTGCCCCCGACGTACAGCTTGTAGGTCTTGAGGACGGAGAGACGGGTCACGTCAGACATCGAGGTACGCCTCCAGGCCGTGGCGGCCGCCCTCGCGGCCGGAACCCGACTCCTTGTAGCCGCCGAACGGCGACGTCGGGTCGAACTTGTTGAACGTGTTGGACCAGACGACACCGGCCCGGAGCCTGTTCGCCACCGCGAGGATGCGGGAGCCCTTCTCCGTCCAGATGCCCGCCGACAGGCCGTACGGCGTGTTGTTGGCCTTGGCGACGGCCTCGTCCGGGGTGCGGAAGGTGAGGACCGACAGGACGGGGCCGAAGATCTCGTCGCGGGCGACGGTGTGCGCCTGGGTGACGTTCGTGAAGAGCGTCGGGGCGAACCAGTAGCCGGCGGAGGGGAGGTCGCAGGCCGGGGACCAGCGCTCGGCGCCCTCCGCCTCCCCCTGCTCGGCGAGCGCGGTGATGCGCGCGAGCTGCTCGGCGGAGTTGATCGCGCCGATGTCCGTGTTCTTGTCCAGCGGGTCGCCGAGGCGGAGCGTGGAGAGCCTGCGCTTGAGCGACTCCAGCAGCTCGTCGTGGATCGACTCCTGGACCAGGAGGCGGCTGCCCGCGCAGCAGACCTGGCCCTGGTTGAAGAAGATGCCGTTCACGACGCCCTCGACGGCCTGGTCGACCGGGGCGTCGTCGAAGACGATGTTGGCGCCCTTGCCGCCCAGCTCCAGGGTGAGCTTCTTGCGGGTGCCCGCGACCGTGCGCGCGATCTCCTTGCCGACGGCCGTGGAGCCGGTGAAGGCCACCTTGTTCACGTCCGGGTGCGCGACGAGCGCGGCGCCCGTGTCGCCGTAGCCGGGGAGGATGTTGACGACGCCCTTCGGCAGGCCCGCCCGGCGGCAGATGTCCGCGAAGAACAGGGCGCTCAGCGGAGTGGTCTCGGCCGGCTTCAGGACGACCGTGTTGCCCGTGGCCAGCGCCGGGGCGATCTTCCACGCCAGCATCAGGAGGGGGAAGTTCCAGGGGATGACCTGGCCGGCGACGCCGAGGGGCCGGGGGGCCGGGCCGAAACCGGCGTGGTCGAGCTTGTCGGCCCAGCCCGCGTGGTAGAAGAAGTGCGCGGCGACCAGGGGGAGGTCGGCGTCGCGGGTCTCCTTGATGGGCTTGCCGTTGTCCAGCGTCTCCAGGACGGCCAGTTCGCGGCTGCGTTCCTGGACGATGCGGGCGATGCGGAAGAGGTACTTGGCGCGCTCGGAGCCGGGCAGCGCCGACCACTTCTCGAAGGCCTTGCGGGCGGCCTTCACCGCGCGGTCGACGTCCTCCGAACCGGCTCGGGCGACCTCGGAGAGAACCTCCTCGGTCGACGGGGAGACCGTCTTGAAGACCTTGCCGTCGGCCGCGTCCACGAACTCGCCGTCGATGAACAGCCCGTAGGACGGCGCGATGTCGACGACCGAGCGGGACTCGGGGGCCGGTGCGTACTCGAATGCGGATGCCGATGCCATGGTGATCAGTCCACCGTCACGTAGTCGGGGCCGGAGTAGCGGCCGGTGGCCAGCTTCTGACGCTGCATCAGCAGGTCGTTCAGGAGGGAGGAGGCGCCGAAGCGGAACCAGTGGTTGTCCAGCCAGTCCTCGCCCGCGGTCTCGTTGACCAGGACCAGGAACTTGACGGCGTCCTTGGAGGTGCGGATGCCGCCGGCGGGCTTCACGCCGACCTGGACGCCGGTCCGCGCACGGAAGTCGCGGACGGCCTCCAGCATGAGCAGGGTGTTGGCGGGCGTGGCGTTGACGGCGACCTTGCCGGTGGACGTCTTGATGAAGTCCGCCCCGGCCAGCATGCCGAGCCAGCTCGCCCGGCGGATGTTGTCGTACGTCGACAGCTCGCCCGTCTCGAAGATGACCTTCAGACGGGCGGACCCGCCACAGGCCTCCCGTACGGCGACGATCTCGTCGTACACCTTCAGGTAGCGGCCGGCGAGGAAGGCGCCGCGGTCGATGACCATGTCGATCTCGTCGGCACCCGCCGCGACGGCCTCGCGGACGTCGGCGAGCTTCACGTCGAGGGCGGCACGGCCGGCCGGGAAGGCGGTGGCCACGGAGGCGACCTTGACGCCGGAGCCCGCGACGGCCGCCTTGGCGGTGGCGACCATGTCGGGGTAGACGCAGACCGCGGCCGTCGAGGGCGTCGTCCGGTCGGTCGGGTCGGGGCGGACGGCCTTCGCGCCGAGCGCCCGGACCTTGCCCGGGGTGTCCGCGCCTTCCAGCGTCGTCAGGTCGACCATCGAGATGGCGAGGTCGATGGCGTACGCCTTCGCGGTCGTCTTGATGGAACGGGTACCGAGGGATGCGGCGCGCGCCTCCAGGCCGACCCCGTCGACGCCGGGCAGCCCGTGGAGGAAGCGGCGCAGCGTGCTGTCGGACGCGGTGACGTCCGTGAGGGCATGAGCTGCGGTGGGTGCGTTGGTGGGCATGGTCACCAGACGAGCATATCTACGCGCGTAGCGGCTGTACACCCCGGAGGACGGCTCCCTGGGGGGCGAGCCGAGGGCGGGGCGGCCCGGCGCCGCCGGCGTGCGGCAGAATCGGGGCCATGACGAGCCCGGAAGACCAGTCACCAGCGCCGCGGCCCTCGGCCCCCGAGTCCAGGGACCGCATCTACCGGTCGCCCGCGGGCCTCGTCGGCGGGGCGCTGCTGCTCGCGGTCGTCGGCTGGCTCGGTGTCGACGCGATCGTCGCGGGGGAGGGCCGCACACCGTGGCTGGCGCTCGCGGCGCTCATCCTGCTGGTGCCGCTGATCGTCGCGTTCACGCTGCGCCCGGCGGTGTTCGCCGGCGACGACCGGCTGCGCGTGCGCAACCCCTTCCGGCAGGTCGTCCTCCCCTGGGGGCAGGTCGACGAGCTCCGGTCCGGGTTCTCCAACGAGGCCGTCACCGGGTCCGGGACGAAGTACCAGCTGTGGGCGATCCCGGTCTCGCTGCGGGCGCGGAAGAAGGCGGTGCGTCAGGAGGCGCGGGCCGCGGCGGAGCGTCCGGCCGAACGGCAGGGGCGTGGCGGCGGGGGCGGTCGCGGGGGCGGCGGGTTCGGCGGGCTCGGCGGGCTCGGGGGCGGGGCGTCCCTGGGCGGACGGTCCGGGACCGGTGCGCCGGACGGGCCCGCGCGGGCCGAGAGCGACCAGATCATGCACGAGCTGCGGGAACTGTGGGAGACGCGGCAGAAGGAGGAGAGCGCCCAGGGAGAGGTGAGCGTGCGGTGGGCCTGGGAGATCGTGGGGCCGGCCGTCGCCGGGGCCGTGGTGCTGGGGATTCTGCTGGTTGTGGGGTGAGGCGGGGGCGGTGCCGGGGTCGGGGGCGGCGGCGGTCTGTGGGATGACGCGCGGGCGGTCCCCGGACACAGGTTCGTCCGCCATGATCGGGGGCTCGGCTCGGCTCGGCGGGGCGTCGCCTGTGTGGGCTGTCGCCGGTGCGGGGTTTCGTCCGTTCGGTGCGGTGGCTGTGCGGGAGGTCGTTCGTGCGGGGCGGGTCGGCCGGTTGCCGGTCCGTGCGGGGCGTGTTCATGGGGGCATGGGGAGCTGACGAACGTTGAGCGGTGATCTCGACGGGGTGCTGCGGCTGCCCGGCTCCGCGGTGCCCGACGGGTGCCGCCCCTGGGAGGGCGGGACGGCCCGACGGTGGCTGGAGGCGCTGCCCCCACGCTGGGTGCCCGTCCGGGCGCGGCCCTCGGTGGCGGGCGTGGGGCTGCCGGCGGCCGCGGTCGCCGGGGCCGCCGGGCTCGCCGCGTGCGCCGGGACGCCCGGCTGGGCAGCCGCTCTGGTCGCGCTGCACCTCGTATGGCCGGCGATGCGCCCGGAGGCGGCCCTCCTGCTCGCTCCCCCCGCCGGTCTCGTCGTCCTCGGGGCGGGAGACGGTCCGTGGACCGTGCGGCTGGGGCTCGTGGCCGGGCTCGTGGCGGTCTGGGCCGCCGTCGCGGTACGGCTGTCCGCGCGCGGCGCGCAGCGGGCGGCCGCTCTGGGGGCCGCCGGTGGAGTGACCTCCGCGCTGCCGGGGATGCCCAGGCCGCCGCGGAGGGGCGCCTTCCTCCTCTGGTCCGGGGCCGCCGTCGTCCTCGTCGGCGGGGTGCTCGGTGCCACCGCCGGATCGTGGGCGGGGGAGGGCTGGCGGCGGGCCGCGGTCGCCGCCGCCTGGTGCGTCGTCGGGCTCGGGCTCACCGTCGTGCTGTCCGCCGGGCTCGGCCGGCGCCGGACGGCCGGGCTGCGGCGCGCGCCCGTCCCGGTGCTGCGCGTGCTCGTGCGGGAGGACGCCGACGGCGACACGGAGGTCTTCGCCGCCGACGACCTCGCCGCGCTGCGGCCCCTGTTCACCGTCGCCACCTCCGAGACGCGGACGGACGACGACGATGACGACGATGACGACGAGGAACTCCAGGAGCTCCTGGCGCGCGTGGCGGACTCCCGCGTCGGGCCAGTGCGCGAGGCCGTCCTGTACGGCGTGCCGCACGACGGTGCCGAGGCCGTCCTGCTCGCCGCCGCCGAGCGCGACGGCGAGCCGCCCGTGGTGGAGGCGTCCGTGGGACCGGTGCGGCCGGTGACCGGGCCGGCCGCGCGGCGCAGGGCCGCGGCGGAGAAGAGGAGTGCGGCCCGGGACGCCCGTGACGCTCGGTCGCGCCGGGCGGCCGGGGCGGCCGTCGCCGGGCGGTCCGGCCGCGGAGCGCCGGCGGAGGTGATCCGGTGGCGGGCCGGTCGGGCCGACTGGTTCGCCGCGGTGCTGGTGGTCCTCTACGGAGCCCTGATCCTGGACGCCTCGGGGTGGCGGCGGTACGCCGCCGGTGTCCTGGTGACCGCGGCCGCCACCCTGGACCTGCCGCACCGGCTCGCCTGGCGCGTCACGGCCGACCGCGCGGGACTGTGGATCACCGGCTTCCGGCGGACCCGGCTGCTGGCCTGGGACGACATCCGGGACGTGCGCTGCGAGGGGCCCGCGCTCAAGGTGTCCGGCGCGCGGGCCTCGACGGTCCAGTTGCGGGTGTACGCGCCGCGCTGGCGCCTGCTGGAGCGCCGGCTGGGTTGGACGCACCCCCACGAGCGGATGGCCGCCGAGCTGACCGCGCTGTGGAAGGACCCGGCGCTGCGGCCGGCCGGCACGGTCGACGAACGCCGGCGCGGGCAGGCGCTGTGGCCGCTGGGGACGGCACTCGGCGCGGTGTGCGCGGCGTGGGTGATCTTCCGGGCCTGACCCGTGGTCGCGCCGCTCCCGTTGGGTGCGGCGGGGTATGGCCTCTTCCTTGGGCAGCGGCGGCAGCGGCGTTCGGCAGGTGGTCGGCGGGCATACGGCCTGTCTCTCGCGTAGCCGTGTCCGGGAGGCCGTGCCCGGGAGGCCGTCGGCGGGCGCGCCGCCTCCCCCTCGGGCAGTGGGCAACGGTGTCCGAGGGGCCGGTCGGCAGGTGCTCTCCGGGACTCCGCTCGGGTCCTCGCCCGCGCCGCCCGCGCCGCCTGGGCCGTCCGTGCCGCCTGGGCCGTCCGTGCCGCCTGGGCCGCCCGTGCCGCCCCGCCGCCTGGGCCGCCCCGCCGCCTGGGCCGCCCCGCCGCCTGGGCCGCCCCGCCGCCTGGGCCGCCCCGCCGCCTGGGCCGCCTGGGCCGCCTGGGCCGCCTGGGCCGCCCGCGCCGCCTGGGCCGCCTGGGCCGCCTGGGCCGCCTGGGCCGCCTGGGCCGCCTGGGCCGCCTGGGCCGCCCGCGCCGCCCCGCCGCCTGGGCCGCCTGGGCCGCCTGGGCCGCCCGCGCCGCCTGGGCCGCCTGGGCCGCCCGCGCCGCCTGGGCCGCCCGTGCCGCCCGGGCCGCCCCGCCGCCTGGGCCGCCTGGGCCGCCCGCGCCGCCCGCGCCGCCCGTGCCGCCCCGCCGCCTGGGCCGCCCGCGCCGCCCCGCCGCCTGGGCCGCCCGCGCCGCCCCGCCGCCTGGGCCGCCCGCGCCGCCCGCGCCGCCCCGCCGCCTGGGCCGCCCGGGTCGCCCGTGCCGCCCGCGCCGCCCGCGCCGGCTGGGCCGCCCGCGTCGGCTGACCAGGGGGGTACGGCACACGGAGGGGTGGACGCGCCCGAGAGGTGTGAAGCCGTGTCCGTACCGCCCTTCGAGGGGACGCGAGGGAGCGGGGCGGGCCTCCCGGAAGCGTGAGGGCCCCTGCACACGGCGTGAACCGGGGTGTCGCGTTCATCCCGTGCCGGGGTCCCGGCCGGAGGCGCCCCGCGGGTGCGCCTCAGATGCCCGCGGCCGCCGACAGGTCCCGCTTGACGGCCGTGAGCAGGTCGTCCGCCGTCGCGCGGGCCGCCGGGAGATCCGAGGGGGAGCCGACGGGCACCACGACCTCCAGGTAGCACTTCAGCTTCGGCTCGGTGCCGCTGGGCCGGACGATCACCCGGGCGCCGTCGAGCGTGTAGCGCAGGCCGTCCGTGGGAGGGAGTCCGCCGGTGCCCCGCGTGAGGTCCTCGACGCGGGTGACGGGCAGCCCCGCCAGGGCGGACGGCGGCCGCTCGCGCAGGCGCCGCATCGCGTCCGTGATCTCCGACAGGTCCTCCACCCGGACCGACAGCTGGTCGGTGGCGTGCAGACCGTGCTCGACGGCGAGGTCGTCGAGGAGGCCGAGCAGGGTGCGGCCGTCCTCCTTCAGGACGGAGGCCAGCTCGGCGACGAGCAGGGCGGCCGTGATGCCGTCCTTGTCGCGGACGCCCTCGGGGTCCACGCAGTAGCCGAGGGCCTCCTCGTAGCCGTAGCGCAGGCCGTCGACGCGGGCGATCCACTTGAAGCCGGTGAGGGTCTCCTCGTAGGGCAGCCCGGCCTTCTCGGCGATCCGGCCCAGCAGGGACGAGGAGACGATCGACTCGGCGAAGGTGCCGCGGGCGCCACGGTTCACCAGGTGCGCGGCGAGCAGGGCGCCCACCTCGTCGCCCCGGAGCATGCGCCAGTCGCCGCCGTCCTCGACGGCCACGGCGCAGCGGTCGGCGTCCGGGTCGTTGGCGACGACGAGATCGGGCCGCGTCTCCGCGGCCTTCGCGAAGGCCAGGTCCATCGCCCCGGGCTCCTCCGGGTTGGGGAAGGCGACCGTCGGGAAGTCCGGGTCGGGCTCGGCCTGCTCGGCGACGAGGTCGGGCGCGGGGAACCCGGCCCGCGCGAAGGCGGCGAGCAGGACGTCCTTGCCGACACCGTGCATCGCCGTGTACACCGTCCGCGCGGTGCGGGGGGAGCCGGGGGCGAGGACGGCGTCCGTGCGGGCCAGGTAGGCGTCGAGGACGGTGTCGTCGAGGGTCTCCCAGCCGGAGTCCGGGCGGGGGACGTCGGCCAGGGAGCGGACGGCGGCGATCTCGGCCGCGATCTCCGCGTCGGCGGGCGGGACGATCTGCGAGCCGTCGCCCAGGTACACCTTGTAGCCGTTGTCCTGGGGCGGGTTGTGGCTGGCGGTGACCTCGACGCCGGCCACCGCGCCCAGGTGCCGTACGGCGAAGGCGAGGACGGGGGTGGGCAGCGGGCGGGCCAGGACGGCCGCGCGCAGGCCCGCGCCCGTCATCACGGCGGCGGTGTCCCGGGCGAACTCGGCGGACTTGTGGCGCGCGTCGTAGCCGATGACGACGAGGCCGTCGCCCCGGCCCTCGGCCACGAGGTACGCGGCGAGGCCCGCGGCGGCGCGGATGACGACGGCCCGGTTCATACGCGTCGGACCGGCGCCGAGCGCGCCGCGCAGACCGGCGGTGCCGAACCGGAGGGTGCCGCCGAACCGGGCGGCGAGCTCGGCGCGGTCGCCCGCGGCGAGGAGCGCGGCGAGTTCCTCGCGGGTGTCCGGGTCGGGGTCCTCGGCGAGCCAGGCGTGGGCGCGAGCGGTCAGATCGTCGTCGTGCACGTGGGTCAACCTCTCAGAGTGTGCGTGCGGTGCGGGTGCCGGGCGTCTCCCCGCCCCCGCCGCCCCTTACAGCCGGTCCAGCACCTGCGCCAGCAGGGACCCCATCCGGGCCGCGCTGTCACGGCCGGCCTGGAGGACCTCCTCGTGGCTGAGGGGCTCGCCCGTCATACCGGCCGCCAGGTTCGTCACCAGGGAGATGCCCAGCACCTCCGCGCCCGCCTCGCGCGCGGCGATCGCCTCCAGGACGGTCGACATGCCCACCAGGTCCGCCCCGATGACCCGCGCCATGCGGATCTCGGCCGGCGTCTCGTAGTGCGGGCCGGGGAACTGGGCGTAGACGCCCTCCTCCAGCGTGGCGTCGATCTCCTTGCACAGCGCCCGCAGCCGCGGCGAGTACAGGTCGGTGAGGTCGACGAAGTTGGCGCCGACGATCGGGGAGGCCGCCGTGAGGTTGATGTGGTCGCCGATCAGGACCGGCTGTCCGGGACGCATGCCCTCGCGCAGACCGCCGCAGCCGTTGGTCAGCACGATCGTCTTGCTGCCGGCCGCGACCGCCGTACGGACGCCGTGCGCGACGGCGGCCACGCCACGGCCCTCGTAGTAGTGCGTACGGCCCAGGAAGACCAGGGCGCGCTTTTCACCGATGCGGTACGAGCGGATCCTGCCGCCGTGCCCCTCGACCACCGGCGGCGGGAAGCCGGGCAGCTCGGTCACGTGGAACTCGGCCTCGGGCGCACCCAGGGCGTCGACGGCCGGTGCCCAGCCGGAGCCCATCACGAGGGCGACCTCGTGGGTCTCGGCGCCGGTGAGTTCGCGCAGGCGCGTGGCGGCCGCGTCGGCGGCGGCGTGGGGGTCGCCCTGGATGTCGTCCGGGAGAAGAGATGCGTTCACGCGGATGAGCGTAGCCGGTCCGGGCCTACGCGCGTAGATGACGGAGCCCACGGGACGGCGATCGTTGTCTTGTCGTTTCCAACGGTGTCGTGTCCGGCGGCGGGAGGTACGAGGTGAGGGCCTCCCGGGGTGAGGGCCTCACGCGCTCGTCAGCACGGCCGTTTGCGCAGCTCCATCACGTAATCGTGGGGTGCCCCCGCGGACTCGGCGGCGTCGGCGACCTCGCCCAGGTAGCGGGCGGACGGCAGACCGCCCTCGTAGCCGTTCAGGACGTACGTCCAGCCGCGCTCCTCGCCGTCCAGGGTGTGGACGCGGACCCGGAGCCGGCGGTAGATGCCGAGGCCCACGCCCTCCCACCGGTCCAGCGGCTCCTCGTCCATGGGGGCGAGGTCGTACAGCGCGACGAAGACCTGGGCGGTGGGGTCCTCCACGATCGTCGCCAGGGCGCCCTCCCAGCCCATCTGCTCCCCGCCGAAGGTCAGCCGCCAGCCGTTCAGCCAGCCGGTCGCGCGCAGCGGCGAGTGCGGGGCGCGGCGGGTCATCAGCCGCGCGTCGAGGTTGCCGGCGTACGCGGCGTAGAGCGACATGCGACGAGGGTACGGCAGCCCCCGCGCACGTCCCTCCCGTCGTCCACGGCCCCCGCGGCACCGGCGGTACCGCCGCCCGGCCCCCCGGCGACGTACGGCGCCGGAGCGTGCGGGACAATGGAGTACGTGACTCGGATCGTGATCATCGGTGGCGGACCCGGCGGCTACGAAGCGGCGCTGGTGGCCGCTCAGCTCGGCGCGGAGGTGACCGTCGTCGACTCCGACGGTCTGGGCGGGGCGTCGGTGCTGACCGACTGCGTACCGTCGAAGACTCTCATCGCCACGGCCGAGGTGATGACCACCTTCGACTCCTCCTACGAGGAGCTGGGGATCATCGTCGCCGACGACACCCCGCCGCTGGAGCAGTCGGCCCGGGTCGTCGGCGTGGACCTCGACAAGGTCAACCGGCGGGTGAAGCGGCTCGCGCTCGCGCAGTCGCACGACATCACCGCCTCCGTCACGCGCGCGGGCGCCCGCGTCCTGCGCGCCCGCGGCCGGCTGGAGGGCATGCAGGCCCTCGACGGTTCGCGCAAGGTCGTGGCGCGGGCGGCCGACGGCAGCGAGGAGACCCTCGTCGCGGACGCCGTGCTCATCGCTACCGGCGGTCACCCCCGGGAGCTGCCCGACGCCCAGCCCGACGGGGAGCGCATCCTCAACTGGACCCAGGTCTACGACCTCCGTGAGCTGCCCGAGGAGCTCATCGTGGTCGGCTCGGGCGTGACGGGTGCCGAGTTCGCCGGCGCGTACCAGGCGCTCGGGTCCAAGGTCACCCTCGTCTCCTCCCGGGACCGCGTGCTGCCGGGCGAGGACCCCGACGCCGCCGCCGTCCTGGAGGACGTCTTCCGGCGCCGTGGCATGAACGTCATGGCCCGCTCCCGCGCCCAGTCCGCCAAGCGGGTCGGGGACGGCGTCGAGGTGACCCTCGCCGACGGGCGGGTCATCACCGGCTCGCACTGTCTGATGGCCGTCGGCGCCATCCCCAACAGCGAGGGCCTCGGGCTGGAGGAGGCGGGCGTCAAGGTCCGCGACTCCGGGCACATCTGGACCGACAGGGTGTCCCGCACCACGGCTCCCGGCGTCTACGCCGCCGGTGACGTGACCGGCGTGTTCGCGCTCGCCTCCGTCGCCGCCATGCAGGGGCGCATCGCCATGTACCACTTCCTCGGCGACGCGGTGGCCCCGCTGAACCTCAAGACCGTCTCCTCCAACGTCTTCACCGACCCCGAGATCGCCACCGTCGGCTACACGCAGGCCGACGTCGACTCGGGCAAGATCGACGCGAAGGTCGTCAAGCTGCCGCTGCTGCGCAATCCGCGCGCCAAGATGCAGGGCATCCGCGACGGATTCGTCAAGATCTTCTGCCGGCCGGGCACGGGGATCGTCGTCGGCGGCGTCGTCGTCGCGCCGCGCGCCTCGGAACTCATCCACCCCATCTCGATCGCCGTCGACAACAATCTGACGGTCGAACAGATCGCGAACGCCTTCACCGTGTATCCGTCCCTTTCGGGCTCGATCGCCGAGGTGGCACGGCAGTTGCACACGAGGAAGACGGGCGCGGACGTCTAGGCCTGGCCCACGGCGTGACCTGCGGCCGGATTCGATTCCCCGCCGGTGACGGGGAGTTGTGGACCGTGCGGGTGGCATAGGCATCAGAACTAAACCCCTATACCACCTCCCACCCTGCTGTGCGAACAACTTCTATTATTCGGCGCAAAGAGCTGAAAGCAGACGGTCGTCCGCGTTACTGTCAGTTTCGTGTTCGCTGCAGAACGTCGCCAATTGATCCTCGAAATGGTGCGAGCGAACGGAGCCGTGTCGCTCCGTGAGCTCGCCCGCGTCGTCCAGACCTCCGAAGTGACCGTACGGCGGGACGTGCGCGCACTGGAGGCAGAAGGACTCCTCGACCGCCGGCACGGCGGTGCGGTACTGCCGGGCGGTTTCACGCGGGAGTCCGGCTTTCCGCAGAAGTCCCATCTCGCGACCGCCGAGAAGACCGCCATCGCCGACCTCGCCGCGGGCTTCGTCGAAGAGGGCGAGGCCATCGTGGTCGGGGCGGGGACCACCACCCAGGAGCTGGCCCGTCGGCTCGCCCGGGTGCCCGGACTCACCGTGGTCACCAACTCCCTCCTGGTCGCCCAGGCGCTGGCCCACGCCAACCGGGTGGAGGTCGTGATGACCGGCGGCACGCTCAGGGGGTCCAACTACGCCCTCGTCGGCAGCGGAGCCGAACAGTCCCTCCAGGGGCTCAGGGTCTCCCGGGCCTTCCTCTCCGGCAGCGGCCTCACCGCCGAGCGCGGGCTCTCCACGTCCAACATGCTGTCGGCCTCGGTCGACCGGGCCCTCGTCCAGGCGGCCGCCGAGGTCGTCGTCCTCGCCGACCACACCAAGCTGGGCACCGACACGATGTTCCAGACGGTCCCCACCGACGTCATCACCCGCCTGGTCACGGACGAGCCGCCCACCCACGACGACCGCGCCCAGACCGAGTTGCAGGCCCTGGCGGACCAGGGAGTGCAGATCGCGGTGGCCGGGGCGTCGGGAAACCCGGGGGGTGACGCGGTCCCGGCGCGTCGCCAGCAGCAGCGCCGGGACGTCCCCCTGCCCGCGCCGCGCCGCGGCCAGGTCCCCGGCGCCTCGTCGGGCCTGCGCGCCACCACGGTCCTGGGCGAACAGCCCCCCGGCGGGGAACGGGCCAGGGTGGCCGACCTGCGCCGACGGTGAGACGACGGCCCCGGCCGGCGTGACGGGTCCGTTCGATCCGGTCGGTCCGGCCGAGCCGCCCGCCGTGACGGGACCGGCCGGTCCGGTCGTTCCGGTAGGTCCGGTCGACGTGGCGCCGTGACGGACCTGGTCGACTCGGCCGCCCCGGCAGCGCCCACGTCTTTCGTCGGCCCGGCGCCCGGTGCAGCCACCGCGTGCCGTTGGAGCGGTACGCCCGGACAGAGGCCGCCGCCGCGGGCCCCCGGGCCGTAGGCCCCGCGGAAAGCCGCTCGCCGTCGCGGGGCCCCGGGCCGTACGCCCCGCGGAAAACCGCTCGCCGTCGCCGGAGCCGACGCGAAGCCGCTCCGTGCCGCACGTCGCCCGATGGCGGGGCCGCGGCGTCGGAAGCGTCTGTCAGGGGACAGGGCCGCAGGGCCGGGCAGTGCCGCGCGCGCCAGCCGGAGTGCGAGGCCTCCGCCCGCGTACGAGCCCCCCGGTGGAGCCTCCGGTGTGTGTCCCGGAAAGCGAGGCGCCCGGCGGCCCGGAAGGTGCGGGCCGCCGGGCGCCTGGACGCCGGGTGAGGGGGGTCAGTCCTTGATCTCGCAGATCGCCGCGCCCGACGTGATCGATGCGCCGACCTCGGCCGACAGGCCCTTCACGGTGCCGGAGCGGTGCGCGTTCAGCGGCTGCTCCATCTTCATCGCCTCCAGGACGACGATCAGATCGCCCTCCTGGACCTCCTGGCCCTCCTCGACGGCGACCTTGACGATCGTGCCCTGCATCGGGGAGGCGAGGGTGTCGCCGGAGGCGACGGGGCCGGACTTCTTCGCCGCGCGGCGCTTCGGCTTGGCGCCGGCCGCCAGGCCCGTACGGGCCAGGGACATGCCGAGCGAGGCCGGGAGGGAGACCTCCAGGCGCTTGCCGCCGACCTCGACGACGACCGTCTCCCGGCCGCCCGCGTCCTCCTCCGCCTCGGCGTCGGCCGGCGAGGCGAACGGCTTGATCTCGTTGACGAAGCCGGTCTCGATCCAGCGGGTGTGGACCGTGAACGGGTCGGTGGAGCCGGTCAGCTCGGGCGCGAACGCCGGGTCCCGCACCACCGCGCGGTGGAACGGGATCGCCGTGGCCATGCCCTCGACCTGGAACTCCTCCAGGGCGCGGGAAGCCCGCTCCAGGGCCTCCTTGCGGGTACGGCCGGTGACGATCAGCTTGGCCAGCAGCGAGTCCCAGGCCGGGCCGATGACCGAGCCGGACTCCACGCCCGCGTCCAGCCGCACACCGGGACCGGTCGGCGGGTCGAACACGGTGACCGTGCCGGGGGCGGGAAGGAAGCCCCGGCCCGGGTCCTCGCCGTTGATGCGGAACTCGAACGAGTGACCGCGCAGCACCGGGTCGCCGTAGCCGAGCTCCTCGCCGTCGGCGATGCGGAACATCTCCCGGACGAGGTCGATGCCGGCGACCTCCTCGGTGACCGGGTGCTCGACCTGGAGACGGGTGTTGACCTCCAGGAACGAGATCGTGCCGTCGTTGCCGACGAGGAACTCCACCGTGCCGGCGCCGACGTAGCCGGCCTCCTTCAGGATGGCCTTCGAGGAGGAGTACAGCTCGGCGACCTGCTCCTTCGACAGGAACGGCGCGGGCGCCTCCTCGACCAGCTTCTGGTGGCGGCGCTGGAGGGAGCAGTCACGGGTGGAGACGACCACCACGTTGCCGTGGGTGTCGGCGAGGCACTGCGTCTCGACGTGGCGCGGCTGGTCGAGGTAGCGCTCGACGAAGCACTCACCCCGGCCGAAGGCGGCGACGGCCTCACGGACGGCGGAATCGTACAGCTCGGGGACCTCGTCGAGGGTGCGGGCCACCTTCAGGCCGCGCCCGCCGCCGCCGAAGGCGGCCTTGATCGCGATCGGGAGCCCGTGCTCCTTGGCGAAGGCGACGACCTCCTCGGCGCCGGACACCGGGTCGGGCGTGCCGGCGACCAGGGGCGCGCCCGCGCGCTGGGCGATGTGCCGGGCCGCCACCTTGTCGCCGAGGTCGCGGATGGCCTGCGGGGGCGGGCCGATCCAGATCAGGTCCGCGTCCAGGACCGCCTGGGCGAAGTCGGCGTTCTCGGAGAGGAAGCCGTACCCGGGGTGGATGGCGTCCGCGCCGGACTCGCGCGCGGCGTTCAGCACCTTGTCGATGTCGAGGTAGCTGGTCGCCGGAGTGTCACCGCCCAGGGCGAACGCCTCATCCGCGGCGCGGACATGCAGAGCGTCCCGGTCCGGCTCCGCGTAGACGGCAACGCTCGCGATACCGGCATCCCGGCAGGCCCGGGCCACACGGACTGCGATTTCGCCACGGTTGGCGATGAGCACCTTGCGCACGATTGAGGCTCCCTCCTTGAAACAAGCCGAGTTTAGGGACTGCCGACACGGCACTTCGACCCGTCCCCTCAGGTGAGCTTGCCCACACGGAGCGTGATACCAGGCTCACTCGACCGCGAAATCCCTTGCAGTACCGCCGTACGCAGCACTCCTTTCGGAAACCCTAGCCCTCTACTGTGGCCAAGGTCTCTGTGAGGGCGTGCTGCGGCCCACTCTGTTTCTTTGTCGAGTCCCTACGAATGGCCCAACGATTCTTTGCCGACCGCCGGACCCTTGTCCCGCCGTTTACCCGTTAGTAGCGTTCGCGATGTCCCGAACGTACTAGGGGTAACCACAGTCCCTCCGAGGGCTGGGACGAGAGTGGGCGGGGGAACCGGTGGTGCGCAGACCCGTGGCGGCGATCGTGGCGCTCGTGCTCTTCGGGGAGGCGCTCGGCGTGGCGGCGCTGAACTGGTTCCTCGGGATCGTCGTGGACCGGCAGGACATGTCGCTGGCGGGTCTGGACCCGGACACGATGTCGACCTCGTCGAAGGCCGGCGGAATCGTCTTCGGCCTCTACTTCGCCCTGTGCGGACTGGTCGCGCTGCTGGTGGCGGTGCGCGACCGGCAGCCCGCCGGGTTCGGCCGCGTCCTGCTGATCAGCGCCGCGGTGGTGCACGGGCTGCTGGGCGCGTTCGTGTGGGGGCTGGTGGGCCCGTCGGCGTTCGTGTTCATGATGGCCGTGCTGGCGCTCATCGTGCTGCTGCTGATGACGTACGACCGTCCGGTGGACGCGGGCGGGGACGCGGGCGGCGCCCCGGAGCCGTACGACGGCGGCCCCCGGGGCGGGCCCCGAGGCGGGCCCCGAGGCGGGCCCCGAGGCGGGCCTCAGGGCGACACGCCCGGCGACCCGCCGAAGGGCGGCGACGCGCCGCGGGGCGGTGCGCCCGCTCCGGTCACTCCGCCGGCGCCCACAACTCCGTGATGCCGACCCCCAGCTCGGCCAGCAGGCGCCGGACGAGGGGCAGGCTGATGCCGATGACGTTTCCGTGGTCGCCGTCGATGCCGTCGACGAACGGGGCCGACCGGCCGTCCAGGGTGAAGGCCCCGGCGACGTGCAGCGGCTCGCCCGAGGCGACGTACGAGGCGATCTCCTCGTCCGTGGGCTCACCGAAGCGGACGACGGTGGAGGCGACGCCGGAGACGTACCGGCCGGTGGCGGTGTCGTAGACGCAGTGCCCGGTCTGGAGCGTGCCCGCCCGCCCGCGCATGGCCTTCCAGCGGGCGGTGGCCTCCTCGGCGTCCGCGGGCTTGCCCAGGGCCTGGCCGTCCAGGTCGAGGACCGAGTCGCAGCCGATCACCAGAGCGCCCTTGACCTCGGGCTTCGCGGCCACGACGGAGGCCTTCGCCTCGGCGAGGGCGAGTGCCAGCTCGGCGGGCGTGGGAGCGGTGACGGCGTCCTCGTCGACCCCGCTCACGATCACCTCGGGGTCGAGGCCGGCCTGCCGCAACAGGCCCAGCCGGGCGGGGGACTGGGAGGCGAGCACGAGTCGGCGGCGCGGCTGATCAGTCATGCGGCCAGCGTATCGGCGCGCCGCAGGGCCTTCACGCCGGTCACACGGCACCCGCGGCGCCTCGGGCCGGCCGGTCCCTCCGGGGCCGACCGGTCACCGCACGCCGATCACGATCATCGCGAGCACCATGGCCAGCGCCATGAGGAGCCCGAGCCGCCGCAGCATCTCCTGCATGTCGCGCAGTTCCTTGGGCGGCTCGTTCTCGGGATCGGACCACAGCATGGTCTCCAGCGTGCGGCGAAGCCGTGGCCGGCGCCTGAGTACGCGTACTCAACTTCCCGCCGCGCCCCACGGCCCGTGCCCCGCCGCCCGCGCGTTCAGGGCCTAGCCGGGCCAGTACGTCCGTGCCCAGGTGGCCGGTCCCGGCTGGGGCAGGCGGTGGGCGGCGATGCGGGACGGGTCCGACCAGGAGTCGCGGGAGCCCTGCGCGCCGGACGGCGTGGCGGCCGCCGCCGCGGCGCGGGCCCGGACCACCGCCAGAGCGGCGGCCAGCTCCTCCGGGGTCGGGTTGCCCCGTACGACCTTGATCACAGCGGCTCCTTACAGGGGGATGTTGCCGTGCTTCTTCGGAGGGAGGGATTCCCGCTTGGTGCGCAGTTGACGCAGCCCGCGCACGATGTGCCGACGGGTGTCGGACGGCATGACCACCGCGTCCACGTAGCCGCGCTCGGCCGCGACGTAGGGGTTGAGGAGGGTGTCCTCGTACTCCTGGATGAGCCGGGCCCGGACGGCCTCGACGTCCTCGCCGCCCGCCTCGGCCTCCGCGAGGGTGCGGCGGTGCAGGATGTTGACCGCGCCCTGGGCGCCCATCACCGCGATCTGCGCGGTGGGCCAGGCCAGGTTGAGGTCGGCGCCCAGGTGCTTGGAGCCCATCACGTCGTACGCCCCGCCGAAGGCCTTGCGGGTGATGACCGTGATCAGGGGGACGGTGGCCTCCGCGTAGGCGTAGATCAGTTTCGCGCCGCGGCGGATGATGCCGTCGTGCTCCTGGTCGACGCCGGGCAGGAAGCCCGGCACGTCGACGAAGGTGATCACCGGGAGGTTGAAGGCGTCGCAGGTGCGCACGAAGCGCGCCGCCTTCTCGGAGGCCTTGATGTCCAGGCAGCCCGCGAACTGCATCGGCTGGTTGGCGACGATGCCGACCGGGCGGCCCTCGACGCGGCCGAAGCCGGTGAGGATGTTCGGCGCGTACAGCGGCTGCGTCTCGAAGAACTCGGCGTCGTCCAGGACGTGCTCGATCACCGTGTGCATGTCGTACGGCTGGTTCGCGCTGTCCGGGACGAGCGTGTCCAGCTCCAGGTCCTCGCCGGTGACGGTGAGGTCCGCCTCCTCCGGGAACGACGGGGCCTCGGAGAGGTTGTTCGACGGCAGGTACGACAGCAGCTGCTTGACGTACTCGACGGCGTCCTTCTCGTCGCCGGCCATGTGGTGGGCCACGCCCGACGTCGCGTTGTGGGTGCGGGCGCCGCCCAGCTCCTCGAAGCCGACGTCCTCACCGGTGACCGTCTTGATGACGTCGGGGCCGGTGATGAACATGTGCGAGGTCTGGTCGACCATCACCGTGAAGTCGGTGATCGCCGGCGAGTAGACCGCGCCGCCCGCGCACGGACCGACGACCAGGCTGATCTGCGGGATCACCCCGGAGGCATGGGTGTTGCGGCGGAAGATCTCGCCGTACGCGCCGAGCGAGGCCACGCCCTCCTGGATGCGGGCGCCGCCGGAGTCGTTGATGCCGATGACCGGACAGCCGGTCCTCAGCGCGAAGTCCATGACCTTGACGATCTTCTGCCCGTACACCTCGCCCAGCGCTCCGCCGAACACGGTGAAGTCCTGGGAGAACACGGCGACGGGCCGGCCGTCGACGGTCCCGTAGCCCGTCACGACGCCGTCGCCGTAGGGGCGGTTGGCCTCCAGGCCGAAGTGGGTCGAGCGGTGGCGGGCGAACTCGTCCAGCTCGACGAAGGAGTCCTCGTCGAGGAGGAGCTCGACGCGCTCACGGGCCGTCAGCTTGCCCTTGGAGTGCTGCTTCTCCACCGCACGTGCGGAGCCGGCGTGCGTCGCCTCCTCGACGCGGCGCCGGAGATCCGTGAGCTTCCCCGCGGTCGTGTGGATGTCGATCTCTTGACGCTCTTCACGCTCTTCCGGCTCGGACATCGGGATACGGCTCCCTGCCTGCTCAAAAGGGGGGACGGTTACTCATCCGTAGCGTAGTGGTGGCCCTACTGGTCGGCAGTGCGGTGTTCACCACACCTAGGGTGGCTTGCATGACGCCGCGAGATGCATCGGACGACCCCCACAGCCGCTGGTCCGACCTGGACCGGCCGCCGCTCAACGCCGCGGCGCTACGGCGCGGGCTCGTCCGGGAGGGCGGACTGTGGACCGGGCTGGACGTCGTGGCGCGGACCGGGTCCACCAACTCCGACCTGGTGGCGCTGGCGGCCGCCGGGAAGGCCGCCGAGGGGGCGGTCCTGGTCGCCGAGGAGCAGAGCGCCGGACGGGGGCGCCTGGACCGGCGGTGGACGGCACCGGCCCGCTCCGGGCTGTTCTTCTCCGTCCTGCTCGCACCGAGCGGGATCCCGGTGGCCCGCTGGGGCTGGCTGCCGCTGCTCACCGGGGTGGCGGTGGCGACCGGCCTCGCCCGCGCGGCGGGCGTGGACACGGCGCTCAAGTGGCCGAACGACCTGCTGGTGACCGTGGGCGGCGAGGAACGCAAGGCCGGCGGCATCCTCGCCGAGCGGGCCGGGGAGGACGGCGTCGTCGTCGGCGTCGGCATCAACGTCACCCTGCGCGCCGCCGAACTCCCGGTCCCGCAGGCGGGGTCGCTGGCGCTGGCCGGGGCGGTGAGCACCGACCGGGATCCGTTGCTGCGGGCCGTGCTGCGGTCGCTGGAGGAGTGGTACGGACGCTGGCGCGCGGCCGACGGCGACCCGGCCGACAGCGGACTGCACGAGGTGTACACGGCGGGGTGCGCGACCCTGGGCCGCTCGGTGCGCGCCGAGCTGCCGGGCGGCCGCTCCCTGGTGGGCGAGGCGGTCGCCGTCGATGGCGACGGCAGGCTGGTGATCGCCACGGAGAAGGGGGTGCAGGAGCCGGTGGGGGCGGGAGACGTGGTGCATCTGCGCCCGATGTGAACCCGGTGACGGCGGGACCTTACGGGTCCGGTCGAGGCGCCGGTGCCGAGGGGCGCCGGTCTGGAGGGGGCGCTGGGTCCCGAGGGGGCGCTGGGGTCCGGAGGGGGCGCTGGGGTCCGGAGGGGGCGCTGGGGTCCGGAGGGGGCGCTCGGTCACGAGGGGGCGCTGGGTCCCGGCGGGTCGCTGGGTCACGACGGGGCACTGGGTCTTGAGGGACCAGTGAGTCTCGGCGGGCCGCTGGGTCACGACGGGGCACTGGGTCTTGAGGGACCAGTGAGTCTCGGCGGGCCGCTGGGTCATGACCCGGGCACTGGGTCTTGAGGGACCAGTGAGTCTCGGCGGGCCGCTGGGTCATGACCCGGGCACTGGGTCCTGAGGGACCGCTGAGTCCCGGCGGGGCGCTGGGGCCCGACGGGTCCCGGTCCCGAGGGGGCAATGGGGCCCGACGGGTCCCGGTCCCGGGTGGGCTCCGGTGAGGCTGGCCTCGGAGAGCCCCTGAGCTCCGGCGGACCTCTGGAACGGTGGACCCCGGGCTCCGGCTGCCCCCTGGAACTCAACGCGTCCCGGAGGGGGCCCGGCGGGCTGCGGCGGGCCGCGGAGGGCTCCGGCGGGCCGCGGAGGGCTCCGGCGGGCCACGGAGGCCCCCGGCGGGCCGCGGAGGGCTTCGGCGGGCCGCGGAGGGCCCCGGCGGGACCGGGAGGCCGGTGGTACCCGTGTCCGCACCGTTCGTCCTAGTCCCGGGCGGCGGGGCGCCCTCCGGTTCCGGCTTGCGGAGTGAGCTGGCGCACACCTGCCGTAGAGTTGAGGCCGGTCGATACCTGACCGCTGTAGATCGGAAGGGCAGCAGGCGTGACCGTCGACGACACGGGCTCCGGCGCGGGCGCGGACGGCCGGGTTGACCATCCTCCGCACTCGGCCTCGGCCGAGCGGGGGGACCCCCAGGCCACCGAGCCCGGCGACGACCCGCTCGCCCTGCGCCTGGAGCAGCTCATCCTCGGCGCCGAGCGGCGCTACACCCCCTTTCAGGCGGCCCGCAGCGCCGGTGTCTCCATGGAGCTGGCGTCCCGTTTCTGGCGGGCGATGGGCTTCGCCGACATCGGGCAGGCCAAGGCGCTCACCGAGGCCGACGTGCTGGCGCTGCGGCGGCTCGCGGGTCTGGTGGAGGCGGGCCTGCTGAGCGAGGCGATGGCGGTGCAGGTGGCCCGGTCGACCGGGCAGACCACCGCCCGGTTGGCGGAGTGGCAGATCGACTCCTTCCTGGAGGGGCTGACCGAGCCGCCCGAGCCGGGGATGACCCGCACCGAGGTCACGTATCCGATCGTCGAGCTGCTGCTGCCCGAGCTGGAGGAGTTCCTCGTCTACGTGTGGCGCCGGCAGCTCGCCGCCTCGGCCGGGCGGGTCGTGCAGGCCGCGGACGACGAGGAGATGGTCGACCGGCGGCTCGCGGTCGGGTTCGCCGACCTGGTCGGGTTCACGCGGCTGACCCGCCGGATGGAGGAGGAGGAACTCGGCGAGCTCGTCGAGGCCTTCGAGACGACCGCCGCCGACCTGGTCGCCGCGCGGGGCGGGCGGCTCATCAAGACGCTGGGCGACGAGGTGCTGTACGCGGCCGACGACGCCGGTACCGCCGCCGACATCGCGCTGCGGCTCGTGGAGACGATGAGCAACGACGAGACGATGCCCGAGCTGCGCGTCGGCATGGCGTTCGGGACGGTGACCACCCGGATGGGCGATGTCTTCGGCACGACCGTCAACCTGGCCTCGCGGCTGACGTCCATAGCGCCGCGGGACGCCGTGCTCGTCGACAGCGCGTTCGCCGAGGAGGTCATCCGCACCGGCGACGCGCCCGCCTCCGAGGCGGAGGCCGCCGAGGAGGCCGTCGCCGCGGAGAAGGAGGGCAAGGAGCCGCCCGTCTACCGCTTCGCGCTCCAGCCGATGTGGCAGCGGCCGGTGCGCGGCCTCGGCGTGGTCGAGCCCTGGCTGCTGACCCGCCGCGACGACGGCGCCCGCTGACGACGCCCCTCAGGATCCGAACGGGTCGACGCACAGGCCGACGACGGGAACGCACAGCCCCGGTCGGCCCGGGGGCTGGGGCCGGGGCAGGGGCGCGGGCGGCGCGGTGCTCGGCGCGGGCGGCGGTGCCGGCACCGCCGTGGGGCGTGGGCCGGTGGTCGTCACGGGGGCGGGAGCCGGCGAGGTCGGGGTGACGGAGGCGCGGGGCGCGGTGGACGCGGGTGCCACCCCGGGGACGGCCGGGGTGTGGGCGACGGAGGGCCGCGCACCGGGGATGCCGGGAGACGGGGTGTGCGGGGCGGCGGGGCCGGCGTTCGTCCCGCCCAGGGCACCGGGAGCCGTCGGGGCGACGGCGCCGACGGCGCCGATGGCTGCCGCGTCGGCCGGACGGCCGGTGCCCGGGGCCGCGCTCGGGCCCGGGACGGAGGTGGGCCGGGGAACCGCTCCCGTCGGGCCGGCGCTGCCGACGCCCGGGTCGGGCGACAGCCGGACGACGCCCAGCACAGCGGCGGCCAGCACGAGACCGGCGGCGGCGAACAGCGCCCTGCGGGGACGGGAGCGGCGGTGCCGGCCCCGGGGAGCGCTCCGCAGCCGGCCCGGCGCCGCCTCCCGGAAGCCGTCGCGGACGCCGTTCGCGGTCGGCGTGCTCACCGGCGTGCTCGTCATCGCGTTCCCTCCCCGGTGTGGTCGCGCCCCCGATGCGCCGGGGCGGACGCACGTTATGCGCTGCCCTGGGCGGTCGGGCGGGAGTTCGCACGGGATGTCACTCGAACGGGTGGGCGGACCTGCCCGCACCCCCCTTGTCCCCGTCCGCTCCCGTCCCCCGCACCCGGCTCCTCCCCCTCCTCCCTCGTTTGCCCCGCCCGCCCCGCCCGCCCTTCCCCCCGCCCACCCGGCCTGGGATGATCGGGCGAGCGGTAGGTGTTAACCCGCGTTAACCAGTGTCGATCCGGAGGGTGTCGTGAGCGGTGACGTGAGCGGTGACGTGAGCGGTGTCGTGAGTGAGGAGCGGTTCGGGGAGTCCGTGCTGGTGCGGCGGCACGGGGACGGGCAGGTCGGGGAGCTGGCCCTGGACCGGCCGAAGGCCATGAACGCCGTCTCGACGGAGCTGGCCCGGTCGATCGCGGCGGCCTGCGCGGCACTGGGCGGCGACCGGGAGGTTCGGGTGGTCGTGGTGACCTCCACGCACGAACGGGCCTTCTGCGTCGGCGCCGACCTGAAGGAGCGGAACTCCCTCAGCGACGCCGAGCTGGTGCGGCAGCGGCCGGTGGCGCGGGGGGCGTACACCGGGGTGCTGGAGCTGCCGGTGCCGACGGTGGCGGCGGTGCACGGGTTCGCGCTGGGCGGCGGGTTCGAGCTGGCGCTGGCGTGCGACGTGATCGTGGCGGACCGTACGGCCGTGGTCGGGCTGCCCGAGGTGTCGGTCGGGGTGATCCCGGGCGGTGGCGGGACGCAGCTGCTGCCCCGGCGGGTGGGGGCGGCACGAGCCGCCGAGCTGATCTTCAGCGCACGGCGGGTGGAGGCCGCGGAGGCGCGGGAGCTGGGGCTGGTGGACGTCCTGGTGGAGGCGGGGCGGGACCGCGAGGAGGCGTTGGCGCTGGCCGCGCGCATCGGGGCGAACTCCCCGGTGGGGCTGCGGGCGGCCAAGCGGGCCCTGCGGCTGGGGCAGGGGCTGGATCTGCGGGCCGGACTGGAGGTCGAGGACGCGGCCTGGCGGGCGGTGGCGTTCTCGGGCGACCGGGCGGAGGGCGTGGCGGCGTTCAACGAGAAACGGACGCCGCGGTGGCCGGGTGAGTGACGCGGTTCCTCCGGCGGCGGTCCGCCCGGCGGTGGTTCCTCCGGCGGTGGTGCGCCCGGCGGTGGTGCGCCCGGCGGCGGTGCGCCCGGTGGCGGTGCGCCCGGCGGTGGTTCCTCCGGCGGTGGTGCGCCCGGCGGTGCGCCCGACGGTGGTGCGCCCGGCGGTGGTGCGCCCGGCGGCGGTTCCCCCGGTGGCGGTCCGCCCGGCCGTGGTCCGCCCGGTCGCGGTCTCCTCCGGCCGGGAGGGGGCGCGGGACGAGGGCGCGTGACTTCGGGTGCCTTCTGTTGCCGCCTTCGTAGGCAAAAGTCCCTAACCTGGTGAAATGGGTGAGGACAGACGCCTCGCGGCCGTGGTGGCGCTGGCGCAGGGGATGGCGGCCGCGCACACGCCCCGCGAGTCGTGGCGGGCGGCGGCGTTCGGCGCGTGCCGGGCACTGGCCGGCGCGTTCGCCGCGCTCTCGGTGTGGGAGCGGGATCTCGGGCGGCTGCGGGTCCTGGCGAACGTGGGGGACCGGGCGCCGGACGAGGACGAGTTCCCCGAGGGTGAGGCCTATCCGGTGCACCAGTTCCCGGAGATCACCGAGTTCCTGCACGAGCGCTGGGTGGCCGGCGGCGAGCCCAACGCCTGGGTGGAGACGGCGCGGGGACCCGCCGCCGGACGGCCCGGCTACTGCCAGCAGCGGGTCGCCGCCCTGCGCCGGCGCGGCCGCGGCTCCTGCGTCGTCGCGCCGATCGTGCTGCACGGCCGTGCCTGGGGCGAGCTGTACGTCGCCCGCTCCACCGGCGCCCCCGTCTTCGGCCGGGCCGACGCCGACTTCGCCACCGTCCTCGCCGCCGTCGTCGCCGCCGGGCTCGCACAGTCGGAGCGGCTGGAGGAGGCCCGCAGGCTCGCCTTCACCGACGCCCTCACCGGCCTGGCCAACCGCCGCGCCGTCGACGTACGGCTGGAGGAGGCCGTCGAGCGGCACCGGGCGCACGGGGAGACGGTGAGCCTCGCCGTGTGCGACCTCAACGGGCTCAAGCGGGTCAACGACACCCAGGGGCACGCCGTGGGGGACCGGCTGCTGGAGCGGTTCGGGTCGGTGCTGTCGCTGTGCGGGGCGATGCTGCCCGGCGCGCTCGCCGCGCGGCTCGGCGGGGACGAGTTCTGTCTGCTCGCCGTCGGTCCGCCGGCCGACGACGTGGTGAAGGTCGCCGGCGAACTGTGCCGGCGGGCCGCCGAGCTGGAGCTCGGTGAGGGCGTGGCCTGCGGGGTCGCCTCCACGGACGACCCCATCGGGCCGGTGCGCTCGGCCCGGCGGCTGTTCCGGCTGGCGGACGCCGCCCAGTACCGGGCCAAGGCCGTACGGGCCGCCCGGCCGGTGGTCGCGGGCCGGGAGGGGCCCGACGACCCCGTCGTACGCCTCGCCGACGAGCCGCCGCGGGGACCGGCCGCCGAACGGCGGAGCTTCCGCGGGCTGCCGAACTGAACCGGCGGTGTGACGCATCGGTAAGGGGCGAACCCCGCCCCCACAGGTGACATCCCCGTCTTCACTGCGTACGCTCCTGAATATGGATATGCATACTGTGCTGGTGGGGACGTCCGGGGTGACCGCGTCCGACGTGCTCGCCGTGGCGCGCGGCGGCGCCCGGGTCGAGCTCTCCGGGGAGGCGGTGGCGGCCCTCGCCGCCGCCCGCGAGATCGTGGACGCGCTGGCGGCCAAGCCCGATCCCGTCTACGGCGTCTCCACCGGATTCGGCGCCCTCGCCACCCGGCACATCAGCCCGGAACTGCGCGCGCGGCTCCAGCGCAACATCGTCCGCTCGCACGCCGCCGGCATGGGGCCGCGGGTCGAGCGGGAGGTCGTCCGGGCCCTGATGTTCCTGCGGCTGAAGACGGTCTGCTCCGGGCACACCGGAGTGCGCCCCGACGTCGCGCAGTCCATGGCCGACCTGCTGAACGCCGGCATCACCCCCGTCGTCCACGAATACGGCTCCCTCGGCTGTTCCGGCGACCTCGCCCCGCTGTCGCACTGCGCCCTGACGCTCATGGGGGAGGGGGACGCCGAGGGCCCCGACGGCGTCGTACGGCCCGCGGGCGATCTGCTCGCCGAGCACGGCATCGCGCCCGTCGAACTGCGGGAGAAGGAGGGGCTCGCCCTCCTCAACGGGACCGACGGCATGCTCGGCATGCTGCTCATGGCCCTGGACGACCTCGACACCCTCTACAAGTCCGCCGACGTCACGGCCGCCCTCAGCCTGGAGGCCCTGCTCGGCACCGACAAGGTGCTCGCCCCCGAACTGCACGCCATCCGCCCGCACCCGGGACAGGCGGCCAGCGCCGCCAACATGCTCGCCGTGCTGAAGGGCTCGGAGCTGACCGGCCACCACCAGGACGACGCGCCCCGCGTCCAGGACGCCTACTCGGTGCGCTGCGCCCCGCAGGTCGCCGGCGCCGGACGGGACACCCTGGCGCACGCCCGGCTGGTCGCCGAGCGGGAACTGGCGTCGGCCGTCGACAACCCGGTGGTGCTTCCCGACGGCCGCGTCGAGTCCAACGGCAACTTCCACGGCGCCCCGGTCGCCTACGTCCTCGACTTCCTCGCCGTCGCCGCCGCCGACCTCGCCTCGATCGCCGAACGGCGCACCGACCGGCTCCTGGACAAGAACCGCAGCCACGGGCTGCCGCCGTTCCTCGCCGACGACGCCGGTGTCGACTCCGGGCTGATGATCGCGCAGTACACGCAGGCCGCGCTGGTCGCCGAGATGAAGCGGCTGGCCGTACCCGCCTCGGCGGACTCGATCCCGTCCTCCGCCATGCAGGAGGACCACGTGTCGATGGGCTGGTCGGCGGCGCGCAAGCTGCGCACGGCCGTCGAGAACCTCGCGCGCGTGCTCGCCGTCGAGCTCTACGCCGCCACCCGCGCCGTCGAACTGCGCGAGGGGCTCACCCCGGCGCCCGCGACCCGGGCCGTCATCGACGCCGTCCGCGCGGCGGGCGTCCAGGGGCCCGGACCCGACCGGTTCCTCGCGCCCGACCTCGCGGCGGCGGACGGGTTCGTGCGCGGGGGACGGCTCGTGGCCGCCGCGGAGACGGTCACCGGGCCGCTGCGTTGACGCCCTCTCCTGCCCGAGGGCAGGAGATTCCGGTCCGTACCGCTACGCGGTACCACCTTGGGTTCCTGTTTCACGGGCCTCTGCCGACCGGTGAGGGTCGGTCTTACGTGGCCTCCGCAGGCCTGACTTCCCGCCCGTCCGGCAGGGCGATTCTGGCCGTGCCGCTGCGACCCTCCGGGCCGCTACGGGCAGGATGCCCTACACCTCCACCCTGAAGGGTGGAGCACTGGGCAAGTGTTCGGTAGCGGGCGGGGCGGACGGGGAGACGGTCACCGGGCCATCGGGTGGGCGGACGGGGAGGGCAACCGGACCCCGCGGTGGCCGACGCGCCGGGGCCCCGCCGCGCGCACGCGCACGGCGGGGCCCCGGACGGTCACTTCAACTTGGCGACCTGCGCCTCGACCACGGCGGCCGGGACCTCGTGCTCGCCGCCGTTCGCCAGCGCGGACAGGTTGATCGCGTAGAACGTGGCCAGCGTGCCGCCGCTGCGGACCACCTCGACGTGGAACGTGGCCGGGCCGTCGCCGCCCGTGTCGACCACGGCGGCGAACGCGGCGGACCCGTCGCCCGCCACCGAGGCCTGGTCCGCCGTGATCTTGGTGATCTTCTGGTCCTCGCCGTCGGCGGTGATGCCGAACCCGCCGGAACAGGCGTCGATGCCGTCGGTGACGGCCTTCAGGGCCTTCTCGGCGCCGTCCCCGTCGTAGGAGGACAGACCCACGAACGTCGCGGCGACGTCGAAGGCGTCCTCGATGTCGGCCTCGGTGAGGTCCTCCACCGAAGTGGTGGCGTCCGCCGACTTGTCCTCCGTCACCGTGTTGCTCGCGCCGGCGTCCGTCTCACCCGGCGGGAGGGCGGCCATGGCGTAGGCGAGCGGCGCGCACGCCTCGTCGTCGACCTTCACCGTGCTCTTGGACTTCGGGAGCGTGTCGTCGCCCGATTCGACGTTGAGCCCCTTGACCTCGCCCTGGGCGAGGAGCAGCCTCTCCAGTTCGGCCGCGGTCAGTGCCTCGGCGGCCGGAGCCGACGACGAGGCGGCACCGGAACCGGAGCCGGACCCCTTGGACCCCTTGTCCTTCTTCCCGCCGTCGCTGGAGCAACCCGTGACGAGCGCGAGCGACAGCGCCCCCACGACAGCCGCGGCGCACAGCCGCGCCCCCGATGATCTGTTCATGATCGGGACTATGAGGGCCCTGTGAACGAAGCGTCAAGTCTTTTCAAAAACCGAGACGCTCCCGGCGCACGGAGTACACGACGAATCCCGCCCCCAGCGCGAGCAGTGCGGTCCCGCCGGCCACATAGGGAGTGGTGTCGAAGCTGCCGGTGTCGGCGAGGCGGGTGCCGTCCTCGCGCTCCGAGGTGTCCGTGGTCGTGGAGGCGGCCCGCGCCTGGGTGGTGACCTGCGTCCGGGTGGTGGACGGTGCCTGGTCGCCGGACCGCGCCCGGGTGGTCTGCGACGCCGCGTTCGTTCTCGCCGGGGCGTCCTGCGTCGCGTTGGCGTTCGGGACGAACCACAGGGCGCCCAACAGGGTCCCCGCGGCGGCGGCGGTCAGCAACGGACGGCGAGCGGATGACACGGAATATCGATCCCCTTGTGACGCTGGCGAATTGGCCGTGTGTCCCGATGCTAATGAAAGGCGCGGGTCGCGGGAAAGTTGCGGGAGCCGACAGGTGCGTACTCCAGAAGGGAACACCGAAAAAGCGCCCAGATATGTCCTGATTCACACGGATTTCGCATCGGTGCGGGAATGCGCCGGCCGCTGTGACCGAAGACACCGCGGCGGGGCCCGGTGCCCCCACCGCTCCGTACGGGCTGGTCAGCGCGGTGCCGGGGGCCGGACTTCACCGACTCTCCCGGCCCCGCGCACCGATCGATCATGCCTCTGACTCGCCTTGCGGGGGCCCGGCCGAGGATGATGGTGGGCGGACGACGGGGCGGACACCGACGGTGGTGGCCGCACGGGTGGCATCGGTGGGGCGTATCGGGGAATTCTTGACTCCGGACGGCAACCGCGCCCGGGGTTCCGTCGTCTCAGGCAATGCGCCCCGAGCAATGTGCCTCAGGATGATGCGCCGACCGACACCGCGCCGCGGGTCCCGGGCGGGCCACCGCCGCCGTGGACGTGGTGTGGCCCACACATCGGGGAAATGTGGAACGGGACGAACCGGTCGGGGCGTTGAGGCTTTTTAAACGGGGACCCTCGGGGTAGTTCGGGATTTCGGCAACGATGGAGAAGCGTGTGATGACGGACAGTAGGCGGCGCAGGGGTCTGATGACCGCGTCCGCACTGCTCGGCGGTGTTCTGGTGCTCACCGCGTGTTCCAGTGGCGACAGCAGCGCCTCGGACGGCGCGGGAAGCTCCTCGCAGGCCCAGGCCGACGAGGCGGCGGCCCAGAAGGCCTCCGAGGCCCAGATCAAGATCACGCCCGCGGACGGCTCGGACAACGCCTCCATCAACAACTCGGCGGCCGTCACGGTGAGCAAGGGCACGCTCACCGAGGTGACGATGACCACCGCCGACGGCACCGCCGTGGCGGGCGAGCTCTCCGCCGACAAGACCACCTGGAAGCCCAGCGACCAGCTGGAGCGCTCCACCACCTACAAGCTCGCGGCGACCGCGAAGGACTCCGACGGCCGCGAGGCCCACGAGAACGCGTCCTTCACCACGGTCTCCCCCGACAACAGCTTCATAGGCAACTTCACGCCGGAGGACGGTTCCACCGTCGGCGTGGGCATGCCGGTGTCGATCAACTTCAACAAGGAGATCACCAACAAGGCCGCCGTCCAGAAGGGCATCACGGTCAGCTCCAGCAGCGGCCAGGAGGTCGTCTGCCACTGGTTCAACACCCAGCGCATGGACTGCCGCCCCGATGAGTACTGGCAGGAGAACTCCACCGTCACGCTGAAGCTCGCGCTCGACGGCGTCGAGGGCGCCGACGGCGTCTACGGCGTCCAGCAGAAGACGGTCACCTTCACGATCGGCCGCAACCAGGTCACGTACGTCGACGCGAAGACCAAGCAGATGAAGGTCACGCAGGACGGCAAGACGGTCCGGACCATCCCGATCTCCGCCGGCTCGCCCGACAACAAGACGTACGAAGGCCAGATGGTGATCTCCGAGAAGTTCAAGGAGACCCGGATGAACGGCGCGACGGTCGGCTTCACCGACGACGACGGCAAGGGCGAGTACGACATCAAGGACGTGCCGCACGCCATGCGCCTGACCACCTCCGGCACCTTCGTGCACGGCAACTACTGGGGCGCGAAGTCCATCTTCGGCTCGGTGAACACCAGCCACGGCTGCGTCGGCCTGTCCGACACCAAGGGCGCCGACGACGACAGCACGCCGGCCGCCTGGTTCTACAACAACTCGATCATCGGTGACGTCGTGGTCGTCCAGAACACCGGCGACACGACCGTCTCCCCGGACAACGGCCTCAACGGCTGGAACATGGACTGGGCGCAGTGGAAGGCCGGTTCGGCCGTCTGACCCGCCCGGCCCCCGGCCGATTCACAGCTTTCCGGTGCCGCCCCCAGGGGCGGCACCGGTGTTTCCGGGGTTGTTCACAGCCTTCTCATCGTTCTCTTATATTCGCCTTATCCCTTCATCACGGTCTGTCCCTAGCTTGCGGCGCATGTTCTTCACCTACCTGAGGCGCGAACTGCGCCGCCGCAGAAAGGCGGCCCTCGTCGTCGCCTCCGGGCTCGCGCTGGGTATCGCGCTGGTCATCGTGGTCACCTCCGTGTCCGCCGGCATGAGCAAGGCCCAGGACAAGGTCCTGCAGTCCCTGTACGGCCTGGGCACGGACATGACGGTCACCAAGGCCGCCGCCGCCCCCACCGCGAACTCCTCGGAGCGCCCGCGCTTCCAGTTCGACGCGCAGGAGGACGGCTCCGACGAGGAACAGAGCAGCGACCGCGTCATGGTCCAGGGCTTCCAGACCCTGTCCACCTCGACCGTCACCAAGGTCGGCAAGCAGAACGGCGTCGCCGACGCGGTCGGCGGACTGAGCCTGCAAGTCATCAAGGTCAGCGGCCAGTTCACCCGCGGCCAGTTCCAGCAGGACGGCAACGGCGGCGGCCAGCAGGGCGGTCCGGGCGGCAACGGCGGCGGCTCCGGCCAGCCGCAGGGCGAAGTGCAGGGCGGCGGCGCCGACTTCGACGTCAACAACTACTCCGTCTACGGCACCGACGTCGCCGAGCCCGCGCTCGGCCCGCTGACCTCCTCCAAGATCACCAGCGGTCGTACCTTCAAGACGACGGAGACCGACGGCAAGGTCGCGGTCGTCGACTCGGCGTACGCCAAGGAGAAGGAGCTCAAGGTCGGCTCCACCGTCACCATCAAGAGCGTCAAGTTCAGCGTGATCGGCATCGCCACCGCCGACAGCGGCGACTCCGCCGCCAACGTCTACATCCCGCTGACGCAGGCTCAGACCCTCAGCGACTCGAAGGACAAGGTCACCACGATCTACGTCCAGGCGACCGACTCGCAGAAGATCGACAGCGTCAAGTCCGCGATCCAGAAGAACGTCTCCGGTACGACGGTGACGACCTCCGCCGACCTCGCGGACACCGTCTCCGGTTCCCTCTCCACGGCGTCCTCCCTCGCCACCAGCGTCGGCAAGTGGCTGTCCATCGCGGTGCTGATCGCCGCGTTCCTGGTGGCCGGTCTGCTGACCTCCTCGGCGGTCTCGCGGCGCGTGCGGGAGTTCGGCACGCTCAAGGCGCTCGGGTGGAAGTCCGGGCGCGTCACCCGCCAGGTGGTCGGGGAGGCGATGGTCAACGGGCTGCTGGGCGGCGCGCTGGGGATCGCGTTCGGCCTGGCGGGCGCCTACGTCGTCACGGCCATCAGCCCCACCCTCCAGGCCCAGCTGGGTTCCGGCGGCGGTGGCGGCATGGGCGGCGGTGGCGGTATGGGCGGTGGCCCCGCCGGTGGCGGCATGGGCGGCGGCGGCCGGCAGACGGCCTCCCAGACGCTCGACGTCGCGCTCACCGCGCCCGTCAGCGTCACGACCGTGGCGATCGCCGTCGCGCTCGCCGTGGCCGGTGGGCTGATCGCGGGGGCGTTCGGTGGCTGGCGGGCCTCCCGGCTGCGGCCGGCCGACGCGCTGCGCCGCGTCGAGTAGCACGCCGCGTCGCGCAGCCGGCGCCGCCACCGCACCCCCTTCACCCACCCCAGGAGTTGACCCATGTACGAACTCAGAGGCGTCACCAAGCGCTACACACGCGGCAAGGAGACCGTCCACGCCCTCGACGGCGTCGACCTGACCATCCCGGACGGCGACCGGCTCGTCATCCAGGGGCCCACCGGCGGCGGCAAGTCGACGCTGCTGCAGATGCTCGGCGGACTCGACCGGCCCTCCGAGGGCGAGGTCGTCCTCGACGGCACCGACCTGGCCAAGCTCTCCGAGTCCCGCCTGACGAAGGTGCGCAGCGAGAACATCGGCTTCGTCTTCCAGTCGTTCAACCTCATCCCGACGCTCACCGCCCAGGAGAACGTCGAGACCGCCCTCGTCCCCCTCGGCGTGAAGACCCGCGAGCGGCGCGAGCGGGCCGCCGAGGCGCTGCGGTCGGTCGGGCTCGGCGAGCGGCTCGGGCACCTGCCCGGCGAGATGTCCGGCGGACAGCAGCAGCGCGTGGCGATCGCCCGCGCGCTGGTGAAGCAGCCGAAGGTGCTGCTCGCCGACGAGCCCACCGGCAACCTCGACGAGTCGATGCGCGACGAGATCATGGACGTGCTGGAGACCCTGTGGAAGGAGCACGGGCTCACCTTCATCATGGTCACCCACGACTCGTCCATCGCGAAGAAGGCCCCGCGCCTGGCGACGATCCGCAAGGGGAAGATCACGGTGAAGGAGAACGCCAAGGCCGCCGGCGCGGAGAAGGCCAAGGGCACGGTGAAGGAGAGCGCCCAGGGCACGGCAGCGGACGAGGACGCCAAGAAGGCCGCCGCCTCCTGACATCGGTCGCGTCCCTCGCGGCGGGGCCGGCGGCGCGTCCATCGGTCCCGCCCCTTCGGGTGCGCCGTGCGTTCCGCACCGGCACCGTTCCCGCACCCCCGGCGGCCTTTCGGCTCCGGGGGTGCGGTCATGCGGCCGGTGCCGGTGCCGGTGCCCGTCCCCCGCCGGTCAGGCGGACGGCGCCGGGGACCCCGTGCCCGCCCCCGCCTTCGTCGCGTCGGCTCCCCAGCTCGCCAGCAGCCGCAGCGCCTGAGCCGAGGGCGATCCCGGTTCCGCGTGGTACGTCACCATCGACTGCTCACCGTCGCCCGCGAGCCGAAATCCCTCGAAGTTCAGGGACAGCTCCCCGACCAGCGGATGACGGAGCAGCTTCACCCCGTGGCTCTTCTCCTTGACGTCGTGCGTCGCCCACAGCCGCCGGAAGTCCTCGCTCTTCACCGACAGCTCGCCCACCAGCGCCGACAGCCGGGGGTCGTCCGGATAGCACCCGGCGTCCATGCGCAGCGCGCACACGATGTCGATCGCCTTCTGCTCCCAGTCGACGAACAGCTCGCGGTAGTCGGGCCGCAGGAACACCAGCCGCGCCCAGTTCCGCTCGGCGTCCGTCAGCTCCGACCAGTCCCCGAAGACCGCCGCCGCCATCCGGTTCCACGCCAGGATCTCGGCCCGCCGTCCGACGACGTACGCGGGCACCCCGTCCATCACGTCCAGCAGCTGCCGCAGCGCCGGCCGCACCTGCCGGGCCCGCGCCGCCGGCTTCTTCTTGTGCTGCTTGGGCTTGGCGAGGTGGGTGAGGTGCGCGTGCTCGGCGTCCGTCAGCCGCAGCGCGCGGGCGATGGAGTCCAGCACCTCCGCCGACACGTTCCGCCCGTTGCCCTGCTCCAGGCGCGTGTAGTACGCCACCGACACCCCGGCCAGCTGCGCCAGCTCCTCGCGCCGCAGCCCCGGCACCCGGCGGTGCCGCCCGAAGTCGCGCAGCCCCACGTCCTCCGGCTTCAGCCGGGCCCGCCGGGTGCGCAGGAACTCGCTGAGCTCGGCACGCCGGTCCAGACCCGCGCCGGCCACGCCGGGTGCGCCGGGCGCGCCGGTCCTCGGCACGGGTTCGGGCTCGGGCTGTACGTCCATGCGTCCAGTATTCCTGGTCGTACGCACGCGATCCTGACCCTGCCAGTGGTACGCACCGTGGTCGTAGGCACAGGCGGGGGCTGGGCGGCCGTCGTGCGGGACGGCAGGCTGGTCGCCGTACCCGGTCCGATCGCGGGCCGGGTGTACGACCCGCTAGGAGACCCCCGCATGACCACGGGCACGACCACCGTCGCCGCGTACGCCGCCCCCGCCGCCAAGGCTCCGCTGGAGCGCACCACGATCGAGCGCCGCGCGGTCGGCGAGCACGACGTACTGATCGACATCAAGTTCTCCGGAATCTGCCACTCCGACATCCACCAGGCCCGGGAGGGCTGGGGCAAGGCGATCTTCCCGATGGTGCCCGGCCACGAGATAGCGGGCGTCGTCTCGCAGGTCGGCCCCGGCGTGACGAAGTTCGCCGTCGGCGACCGGGTGGGCGTCGGCTGCCTCGTCGACTCCTGCCGGGAGTGCGACAACTGCCGGGCGGGCCTGGAGCAGTACTGCACCGGCGGCAGCGTCGGCACCTACAACGCCCTCGACAAGAACGGCGAGCCGACCTACGGCGGCTACGCGCAGAAGATCGTCGTCGACGAGAACTTCGTCGTCCGCGTTCCCGACGCGCTGCCGCTGGACGTCGCCGCCCCGCTGCTCTGCGCCGGCATCACCACCTACTCCCCGCTGCGGCACTGGAACGCCGGACCCGGCAAGAAGGTCGCCGTCCTCGGCATGGGCGGCCTCGGCCACATGGCCGTGAAGATCGCGCACGCGCTCGGCGCCGAGGTGACGGTCCTGTCCCAGTCCCTGCGCAAGAAGGACGACGGCCTGAAGCTGGGCGCCGACCACTACCACGCCACCAGCGACCCGGAGACCTTCAAGAAGCTGGCCGGCACCTTCGACCTCATCCTGTCCACCGTCTCCGCCCCGCTGGACCTCGGCGCCTACCTGTCCCTGCTGCGCACGGACGGCGCCTTCGTGAACGTCGGCGCGCCCGAGGAGCCCGTCGCCCTGAACCTGTTCTCGGTGATCGGCGGCCGCAAGACCCTGGCCGGCTCCTCCATCGGCGGCATCCGCGAGACCCAGGAGATGCTGGACTTCTGCGCCGCGCACGGCCTCGGCGCGGAGATCGAGCTGATCGGCGCGTCCGAGATCAACGAGGCGTACGAGCGGGTGCTCGTCAGCGACGTGCGCTACCGGTTCGTGATCGACACGGCGACCATCTGAACGCCGGGACGCCGGGACGCCGGGACGCCGGGACGCCGGGACGCCGGGACGCCGGGACGCCCGGATGTCCGTACGCCCGTACGACGAGCACGGGCGAACGGCCGGCCGACACCGGGACGACCGCCCGGGGGCCCCGGCAGCGCACCGCGCCGGGGCCCTACGGGGCGGTGAAGGCCTCCCCGGCGCCGTAGGACCGCACGAGCACCCCGCCCCCCGGCGCCGGACGCACGGAATGGGCGCGCCCCCGCCCGGCGACCCGGGCCGTACCGTCCCCCGAGACCCGTACGACGGTGTGCTCGTCGACGGCGACGCCGTGCGCGAGCCGCCCGTCCGCGACGACGGCGGCCAGCCGCGGCAGCGTCCCCCACTGCGCCGCGTGCACGTCCACCCCGAACGGCACCAGCCCGAGTCCCGGCCGCACCTCCACCTCCTCCAGGTCCTCCGCGGTCTCCGGCGGACACACCGCGACCCCGTCGACCAGCCACCCCCCGACCACGCAGTCCCGCGCCGCGACCGCGGCACCGGCGGAGAAACCGGCGTACGGAACGCCCCGCTCGGCGACCAGCGCCGCCAGCGCGTCCCGGCACCCGGCGAGCGCCTCCTGGTACGCCGGCGTCAGCCCGCCGCAGACGAACACCGCGTCCACGTCGTCCGACAGCGCCCCGAGCCCGACCGGCTCCCCGACCGGCACCAGCAGCGGCACGGGCACACCGTCACCGGCCTTCCGCAGCAGCGCGTCGTACCGCGCGAACTGCTCCGCCCCGTCACCCTCGTCGACCAGCACGCACAGCACGCGCGGCACCGGTACCGAGGCGGCCCGCAGGAACGGCCCGTACACGACCTCGGCGACGGACTCGTCCCGCCCGCCACCGATCAGGAACACCTCACCGCCGGCCCTGTCGTCCCTCCCGCTGTTCCTGCCGCTCCTGATGGTGCTGTGGCTGCTCACGGGTGTGCCCCTCCGGCCGGTCGTCCGCTGTCCGCGGCCAAGTAACGCACGACCGGCGGCCCGGCCGCTCGGGTATTTCCCGGGGGTGACGGCCTGCGGCGGAGGTCACCGCGCCGGTGCGCCCGCACCCCGTACCGGCCGGCGCAGCAGGTAGACGGCCGCGACCGAGACCAGGACGGCCATGCAGGCGATGAACACCAGCCCCGCACCCTCCAGGCCGAGCGGGACCGTCAGCACGCCCACACCGATGACGGGGACCGAGATCCCCGCGTACGCCACCACGAACAGCGTCGAGATCACCGCCGCGCGCCGGTCCTCGGGAGACGCCCCGGCGACCACGGACAGCCCGCCGCGGAACGCCAGCCCCTGCCCGCCACCGCCGACGAGTGCGCTCAGCACGACCAGCGGCAGCAGATCCCACCGCAGTGCGCCCGCGAGCAGCGCCAGCCCGGCGAGCAGGCCGGCGCAGCCGAGCGGGAGCGAGCGTCCCGCCCCGACCCGGCCCACCGCCAGTTGCCCGGCGGTCGAGGCGAAGAAGGCCAGCGCGACGACCAGTCCGCTCACCGCGTGGTTGCCGACGCCCAGCGACTGCGCGAGGAACGCCGGGCTGACCGACGTGAACACCCCGAACAGCGCGAACCCGACGAACGAGGCGATCGCCGCGGGCCCGAACACGGCCCGCACCTGCGGGGGCAGCGTCGGCCACTGCGGGCGTACCGCGCTCAGCGGCCGCCGCTCCCGGACGGTCTCCCGAAGGCGCAGCAGGATCGCGGCCGACCCGGCCACCAGGACGAGGTGCACGGCGAACGGCAGGTACAGCGGCCGGGCCGCGTACTGCGCGAGCACCCCGGCGAGCAGCGGACCGCAGCCCAGGCCGCCCATGGTGGCGGCCGTCGCCACGAACGTGGCCCGGGAGGCGCCGCCGCGGGGCGCCGACTCCATCACGTACGCGGTGGCGGCTCCGGTGAACAGCCCGGCGGACAGCCCCGACAGCAGCCGCCCCGCGTACAGCCAGTCCAGCCCGGTGGCATACAGGAAACAGACGGCGCTCGCCGCCGCGGACCCCAGTCCCCACAGCAGCACCGGCCGTCTGCCCACGGCGTCCGAGGCGTTCCCGGCCAGCAGCAGCACGCCGATGACCCCGAAGGCGTACACGGCGTACACGACGGTCACCGTCACCTCGGAGAACCCGAACTTCTCCTGGTAGAGGCCGTAGAGGGGGGTCGGCAGCGTGGTCCCGGCCATGCACACGGCGAACACCGCCCCGGCGAGCAGACACTGGCGCCACCCTCGACGATCACCGTTCATGCCGCCGACCGTAACCCCGCACACCACCGCGCAAAGGTGTGGCGTGCCCGGCGGTGCGGGAGAGCCGGGGACGCCGGACAGCGGACCAGGGGGTCCGTCAGGTCACGGCCCCCCTGCGTCTCCTCCCGGGGCGGGCCGGCGGGCGGTGGTGTTCTGTCAGGTGCAGATCGTGCCGGTGGGCGGGAGCTGGCCCTGTGTCAGATAGCGGTCCACGGCGGTGACGACGCAGGCGTTGCCGCGGTGGTAGGCGGCGTGCCCGTCGGCGTCGTAGGTGAGCAGACGGCTGGAGGAGAGCTGGCGGGCGAGCGCCTTGGCCCAGGAGTACGGGGTGGCGGGATCGCGCGTGGTGCCGACGACCAGGATGGGGGCGGCACCCGGCGCGGAGACGGTGCGTGAGGGCTGGGCCGGCGGGACGGGCCAGTGGGCGCACTGCATGAGCGGCGTCGCGAACAACCTGCCGAACTGGGGCGAGGTGCGCAGGAACTGCGGCAGCGCCGCCTGGACCTCCGCGGAGGTGAACCGCGGGGCGAGCGGGGCGCTCAGGCAGCTGATGGCGAAGAACGCGTCGGTGGCGTTGCTGGCTGTGTCCACCGCGGAGCCGAGGAGTCGTTGCAGCGCGGTGGTGTCACCGGCCAGCACTTCCCGGAGCGCGGTGCGCAGCAGCTCCCACTCGGGGGTCCTCAGCGCCGTCGTGATCGCGATGAGGAGCTCGTCCCCCGAGACGGAGATGTCCTTGCCCTGTCGCAGGGGAACGCGGTCCAGGGAACGCCGGAGCGTGTCCAGTCCGCGGCTGATCTCCTCGACGGAGTGCCCCAGCGGGCAGTCGGTGCGGGCGGCGCATGCGGTGGCGAAGGACTCCCAGGCCTGCTGGTAGCCGGCCGCGGTCTGCAGGACGTCCTGGTACCCGTCGACGGAGGGGTCGACGGCACCGTCGAGCACCATCTGGCCCACCCGGGACGGGAAGAGGTCGGCGTAGGTCGCACCCAGGTAGGTGCCGTAGGAGAAGCCGACGTAGTGCAACCGGTCATCGCCCACCAGCGCACGGAACAGGTCCATGTCCCGGGCCGCGTCCAGGGTGCCGACATGGGCGAGCAGCCGTCCGGCGTGTCGTGCGCACGCGGTGGTGAACTGCTCGTACGCCGCGTCATGGGCGGCGAACTCCGCCGAGTCGACCGACAGGTGGCGGCCGACCCCCGAGGAACTCGTGGACGTGTCGGTGCCGCAGTCCACCGGGGTGCTGTGCTGCACGCCGCGCGGGTCCAGCGCGACCAGGTCGTAGGCGGCTCGCACGGCCGGGGAGAAGCGGTCGGCGCCGCCGCCCACCAGGAAGTCGATGGCGGACGCTCCGGGTCCGCCGGGATTGACCAGCAGCGAGCCCAGCCGTGTGCCGGTGCCGGTGGACTTCTTCCGGGTGGCCTTCAGGAGGAGGTCGCCCGCGTCCGGACGGGTGTAGTCCAACGGCACCTTCATGGTGGTGCACTGGAACGAAGGGGAGCCGGGGCAGGGCTCCCACAGGAGTTTCTGCTGGTGGTAGCGCCGTAGTCCGGGCGGGACGGCCGCGTCGGTGGCGGTGCCGTTGCCGGTGTCGGTGCCGTTGCCGTCCGCCTTCGCCGTCCGCGTCATGGCGGGGGCCTCTCCGGGCCAGGCGGCGTACGGGGCGGTCAGCAGCAGCCCGCAGGCACCCAGCAGCGCCGCCCTGTCGCGCAGCCTCCGCCTGCGTATTCGGTCGACGTGGGGTGTGCGGTCAGTGGCTCGTGCAGCGGTCATCGCCATGCCTTCCTCGTGCGCCCATGTGAGCGGTCCGGACCCGCCGGGTGAGGCTTCACGACGGGCCCGAGGTCACCCCCGTGCCGGGACGGTCCGGGCGGTTCCCACCACCGCGCTCCGTCCTGTGATCAGGTCATCACAGACTGTGCTCAATGGATGGTTCGAGTAGGCCGAAGGCGTGAACCGGGTCGGGCGGGTGCGTGGCGCGTCCGATCGGCCGCCCCCGCCCGGACCGGCCTGAGGGGACGTCCTCGGCGGCCGGGCGGAGTCCGGGGCGGTCGATCCGCGTAAGCGGCCGGAGACACCGCTGTCGCGTCACCCGGGCCGTTGGACGGCGCTCTGTGCGCGCGGGATTCGGCCGGCGCCGTGCCGGGGCCCGGTGAAGTACTCCGCGTCCCTGGCCCGCGCGGGGTCATGGCCGGTGGGGCGGGGGGCCGGTTCCAGGTGGGGTATGTACTTGGAGCAGTGGATGTAGGCCTCCTCGACGCTCAGGTGGACCCACATCTCAGGGCTGCGCCCGGGCGCGACGTCGGTGGGCAGGCCGGGATGGAGGGAACGCAGGGCCGCGTCGGTGTACAGCCGGGCCGTGCCGTTGACGTGAAGTCCGACGTGGTGGTGGGTGAAGTCCACGAAGAGCATGCCGAGGTGGGGGTTCTCCGTCATGTTCCCGGCGCTGGCGAGGACACCGTTCCCGCGGAACTCGGGATACGCGAGCGAGTGGTCGTCGATCACGTGGACGAATCCCGGCGGTCCGGCGCGGAAGCTGGCGTCGCACTCTCCGCGGGAGTCGGCGGTGGCCAGGAAGACCATGGCCTGGCGGCCGATGAAGTCCCGCATCTCGGGCGTGAGACAGGGGCGTACCTGTTGGTCGTAGAACCGGGCGGCGCGGTCGGCGGTGCCCAGTTGCTGCTGCAGCCGGTGTTCACCTGCTGATCCGAAGGGCGGCTGAGGGAAGGTCACGGGGGCGTTCTCCTGGCGGGACGGGCAAGCGCTTGGCTCAGGGAATGGACAGGACGGGCGTCTCGAACGGGTCGTGGTGGATGCGGTCGAGCGAGGTGCCGCCCAGCGTGAGCGCCTTCGTCGCGGCGACGACCATCCGGGCCGGGCCGCTGAGGTAGGCGTCGTGCTGGTACCACGGCCCGTACTCGGCCAGGACGTCCGGCAGCGACCCCCTGATCCCGGGGATGTACTCCTGGGACACGGCACCTCTGATGGACAGCCAGTGGTGCCGCTGGGCCATCCGCAGCATGTCGTCGACCCCGTACAGCTCGGCGCTGGTCCGGGCGCCGAGGAACAGGTCGACCTGGTGGTGCCCGCCGCGCCGGGCGACCTCTTCGACGAGCGCGCGGATGGGGGCGAGACCGGTGCCGCCGGCCACGAGGAGCAGGTCGCTGTGGGCGGCGGCGTCCAGCACCATGTCGCCGAGCGGGGGGCCCAGCCGGATCACGTCGCCCACCTGGGCCCGGTGCACCAGCGCGCCGCTGACGGAGCCGCCGGGCACCGCGCGCACGTGGAAGGTGAGGGTGCCGTCCTCACGGGGCGCGTTGGCGGGCGAGTAGGAGCGCCACAGCTTCGGCCACCAAGGGGTCTCGACACTCACGTACTGTCCGGCGGCGTACTCGTACCGCATGTGGGGGCGCACGGTGATCTCGACGATGCCGTGTCCCCGCGGGAGACGGTGGACGACCGTGGCGGGCCACACGGCGGGCCGAACCGCCTCGTCCTGCTGGGCAGCACTGATCATGACGCCGGCGACCGTGCCGTACGCCTTGGTCCAGGCGGCGGCGATCTCCGCGGTCCACGCGGGGCCGGCGTAGTGGGCCAGGGAGGCGAGGAGGCACTCGCCCACGGCCGGGTAGTGCGCGCTGAGCGTGCCGAACTTGCGGTGATCGCGTCCGAGGTGCCCGCAGAAGCGCACCAGGCTCTCAGGGGCGTCGACCAACTCCACGATGCGCAGCAGCGCGCGCAGCAGGCGGCCGCGCTGGGCGTCCATCGCCTGCGGGAACAGGGGACGGACCTCGGGATACCGGGCGAAGAGGATCGCGTAGAAGTAGACCGTCATCTCCGCGGCGAACGGCTCGACCACCGCGACGGAGGCACGTATGAGGGCCTGTTCGTGGGCCGACAGAGGTGGCTCGACGGCCTCGGGTTCCAGGAACTCGGGCTCCACGGCCTCGGGTTCCACGGCGTGTGCCGTGGGAGCGGGCGCCGAGTGCTCCGGAGACGGGGGCGCGGATGCGCTGCTCGAGCGGCTGAACCGGAATCTCAACGGGCCGGCGCTTCCCCGTCCGTCGTCCGGGATCTTCTCCCGTCGGCGGACCGCGGGGCGGCACCGCTCAGGGGGGCGCTTCTTCGCGGCGCGGCGATCGGGGTGTCTGCACAGGCGGGCATGAGTCCTCATCAGGAGCGGCGGCAGAGAAACGGATCAAACGGCTCCGGACGCTACATGACCGCACGGGTGACGCAGAAGTAACTGTGATCCCTTGCTGCGGTCCTGTCGGAGTGCCCCGACCGGACGGGGAGGCGAGGGCGATCCGGTCGGCCTGCTCAGACCGGGTTGAGTACGGGCGCTCATGTCCGGCGGGCCCTTGCGCGGCGAGCATCGGGGAAGCGGCGCGGTCGAACGGCGCCGGCCCGATCCAGCTGAGACAGTTGCGGAGAATCCCATGTCCCGACGTATTGCCCTGTCCGTGGCCGCCGGTGTCGTCGCCCTCGGCGGTGCCGGTGCCTTCGCCCTCGCCCACGCCGGGGAGCAGCCGCCGGCGCTGGCGGACAGTACCGTCCGCTACACCGCTCCCGACGGCGACCGCGCCGGCTCGTTGACCTTCGTCACCGACGTCACGGCGTCCTCCGGCGTCAAGACCGTGAAGGTGCTGGCATGGCCGGAGGGCTCGTCCCTCGCCGAGGAGGAGCTGACCGCCGAGGACATGGCCGCCGTGGAGTCGGCCGTCTGCAAGCCCTCCGGGGAGGACACCGCGCGCTGCACCTACACCGTCGAGGTCACCGCTTCCGACGCCGCGTCCTCCCCGAGCGGTCTCTGGCACGTCGCCGTCCTGGCCACCGCGCACGACGGCACCACGACCCTGGACACCGAGGCGGCCGACTTCACCGTCGGCTGACCCGGACCCGCCGCTGCGATCCGTGCCCCTGTGCCGCCGCGGCCCTGTGCCGCTGTGCCGCTGTGCCCCTGTGCGCACGGAATCGCTGGGAACCCTCCCGCGTTGAAGACGGTGTACAGGTGGATGCCGGTGGTGTGCGAGCCGAGCAGCCCGAACCGAGCTGACAGACATTGGAGGGGCCGTGATGGCGGCGCAGACGCAGAGGGCCGTGCTGGCCGGCGGATGCTTCTGGGGGATGGAGGAGCTGATCCGCCGACTCCCGGGCGTGACGGCGACCCGGGTCGGATACACGGGGGGTGACGTACCGAACGCGACGTACCGCGACCACGGCACGCACGCGGAGGCCATCGAGATCCTCTTCGACCCCGCGCAGACCGACTTCCGCGCGATCCTGGAGTTCTTCTTCCAGATCCACGACCCGAGCACCAAGAACCGCCAGGGCAACGACATCGGCCTCAGCTACCGCTCGGCGATCTACTACGTGGATGACGAGCAGAAGCGGATCGCCGAGGACACGATCGCGGATGTGGACGCCTCCGGACTGTGGCCCGGCAAGGTCGTCACCGAGGTGGAGCCCGTCGGCCCCTTCTGGGAGGCCGAGCCCGAGCACCAGGACTACCTTCAGCGTTACCCGAACGGCTACACCTGCCACTTCCCGCGCCCGGGATGGCGGCTGCCCGCCCGCGCGGAGGGCTGATCGCGAGACCGCGAGACCGCCCGGGCCGACCGCGAGACCGCCCGGGCTGACCGCGAGGCGGCCCGGCGGAACGTTCGCTCGCCGGGGCCGGGTGCGCTCGCCGTGGCCGGGTCGGCCGTACCCGGCCCGGCGGCAAGGTGAGCCCGGGTTTCTCCGCGAGCCAGTGAAGGTCGGCCGCGCCCGGTCGACGCCCGTGTCCGCCGGGCCTCGGTGCGGGAGGGACGCCGGCCGGAAGCGGGGCAGGGACGCCGGCCGTCGGGGTGGGCAGGGGCGTCGTCCCTCAGTGAGGCAGGGACGCAGGCCGACAATGGGGCAGGGACGCCGTGCCTCAGCGTGGCAGGGACGCCGGCCGTCGGGGTGGGGCAGGGACGCCGTGCCTCATTGGGGCAGGGACGCCGGGCTGCCGCCGTTCGCCTCGTAGCCGGCCACCGCCAGCGCCCGGTACACCGCGAACTCCGCCGCCGGGTCCGGGGACAGGGTCCAGGGCAGCGCGCCGACGTGGCCGTCGACGTGCACCAGCTGGTTCATGGCCTCCGCCCAGCGTTCGGCGCGCACCAGGAAGAAGACGAGGAGATGGCGCACGTGCGCCAGCATGGGGTCGTCGGGGCGGGCGGCGTGGACGGCGAAGAGCGCGCCGTGGACGGCCTTCGTCACCACCTCGCTCTGGTAGAAGCCCCTGACCAGGTTGACCTCGGGGAGGTGCTCGAACACCGCGAACAGGGGCATCGCCGCGAGCAGCGACCCCTGGGGCGCGCGGGCCGCCGCGGCCTCCGCGAAGGACATCGCCGTCTCGCGCGAGCCGTGCCACTTCTCACACCAGTAGTGCAGGGCCGCCAGATGCGCCCCCATGTGCGCCGGTGCCCGGTCCAGGATCCTGAGCCAGAGCTGCTCGAACTCCGCCTGCGAATAGCCCAGACCGCGGGCCACCGAGAGCTCCACGATGTACGGGACCGGGTCACCGGGGGCGAGCAGCGCCGCCTGGCCGCAGGCGTCCCTCGCCTCCTCCATGATGATCCGGAATTCGTCCGTGCCGGGCGTCGAGGTCCGCCACGCCTGCTGCACCAGGAACTCGGCGTGCACCGCCGCGCCGCCCGCGTCCTTGGGCGCCTCCGTGCGCCACACCCGCAGCCACTGCCCGCCCGGCAGGTCGCCGACCCCGCCGGGCCGCTGCTGGAGCTCCAGCGAGGCCGAGCCCGCGAAGGCCTGCACCCGCTGCCAGCGCAGCTCGCCCTCGGTCTCCGTACCCGCCAGCAACTGCTGCGCGGCGCGGTAGTCCTGGGTCCGCTGCACCACGTCGAGGACGTCCAGCAGGTCCTGGTCGGGGCCGGGCATGCGGACGTCCAGCTCCTCCGTCCGCGCGAAGCCGTAGTCCGCCGGGTCCGCGGCGTCCGGGTGACCGGCCGGAACCTGCTCGATCATGCCGCGCCTGCGCCGCAGGAACGGCAGCAGCACGAAGCCGAACATGACCAGCGCCATCAGGACCCAGAGAATCTCCATGTCTCAAGGGTTCCAGACGCCGCCGACAATTGGCCAACCCTCTACGCTCCGCGCCCGGCCGTCCCGCGTCCCCGCCTCCGGCGCACTACGCTCGGTGCCCATGAGCGACAGGCACATCAGTCAGCACTTCGAGACCCTCGCCATCCACGCGGGCAACACCGCCGACCCCCTGACCGGCGCGGTGGTCCCGCCGATCTACCAGGTGTCGACCTACAAGCAGGACGGCGTCGGCGGCCTGCGGGGCGGTTACGAGTACAGCCGCAGCGCCAACCCGACCAGGACCGCCCTGGAGGAGAACCTGGCAGCCCTGGAGGGCGGCGTCCGGGGCCTCGCGTTCGCGTCCGGACTGGCGGCCGAGGACTGCCTGCTGCGCACGCTGCTCGCCCCCGGGGACCACGTGGTCATCCCGAACGACGCGTACGGCGGCACGTTCCGGCTGTTCGCGAAGGTCGTCTCCCGGTGGGGCGTGGAGTGGTCGGTGGCCGACACCGCCGACCCGGCCGCCGTACGGGCCGCGATCACGCCGCGGACCAAGGTCGTCTGGGTGGAGACCCCCTCCAACCCGCTGCTCGGGATCACCGACATCGCCGCCGTCGCGCAGGTCGCCCGGGACGCGGGCGCCCGGCTCGTCGTCGACAACACCTTCGCCACCCCGTACCTGCAGCAGCCGCTGGCGCTCGGCGCCGACGTGGTCGTGCACTCGCTGACCAAGTACATGGGCGGCCACTCCGACGTCGTCGGCGGCGCGCTGATCGTGGGCGACCGCGACCTCGGGGAGGAGCTGGCGTACCACCAGAACGCGATGGGCGCGGTCGCCGGGCCCTTCGACTCCTGGCTGGTGCTGCGCGGCACCAAGACGCTGTCGGTGCGCATGGACCGGCACAGCGAGAACGCCGCGAAGGTCGCCGACATGCTGACCCGGCACGCGCGCGTGACGCGGGTGCTGTACCCGGGCTTGCCGGACCACCCCGGTCACGAGGTCGCCGCCAAGCAGATGCGGGCGTTCGGCGGCATGGTGTCGTTCCAGGTCGAGGGCGGCGAGGAGGCGGCCGTCGAGGTGTGCAACCGCGCCGAGGTGTTCACCCTCGGGGAGTCCCTGGGCGGCGTCGAGTCCCTGATCGAGCACCCCGGCCGGATGACGCACGCCTCGGCGGCGGGCTCGGCCCTGGAGGTCCCGGCCGACCTGGTGCGCCTCTCCGTCGGCATCGAGAACGTCGACGACCTCCTGGAGGACCTGCAGCAGGCCCTCGGCCGGCCCGTCTCCTAGTACGGCTCCCCGGCCTGGCGGGAGTCCGGCTCCCCGGTCCGACGGGCGCCCCCCGCGCGTGGACAGGCCGCCCCGGCGCGCGTGGGGGTCGGTCAGGACGTCTGCGAGGGCTCCGCTCCGGCGACGCCCTGGGAGGTCATCCGGGCGGAGAGCGCGCCGTTGAAGCGGGCGAGGAGGGTGCAGAACGCCTCGCGCTCCTCGGGCGCCCAGTCCTGCGTCAGCTCGGCCATCAGCTGACGCCGGGAGGAGCGCACCTCCTCCAGGCGCGACATCCCGCGCGGGGACAGCTGGAGCACCACGGCCCGCCCGTCCTCGGGGTGGGAGGTGCGCTTGACCAGGCCGGTGTCGACGAGCGGAGCCACCTGGCGGGTGACGGTGGAGGAGTCGATGCCCATGCTCGAAGCGAGCGCCTTGACGCCCATCGGCCCCTCCTTGTCGAGGCGGTTGAGCAGCAGGTACGCGGCGCGGTCCATGGAGTTGCGCACCTGCCCGACGCCGCCGAGCCGGGTCTGTTCGGCACGGCGTGCGAAGAGCGCCACCTCGTGCTGCAGCGTCTCGAGAAGACCGGTGTCACCGACGGTCGTCATGTCCATCGACATTTCAGGTGTTGTGGGCATGGCCGGGGGCTCACTTCATGAAGGGGTGCTGGGTTGGGGGACAGGGTACGCGGCCGGACGGCGGGCCGTACCGGCGCTGCCGAAACCGGTCTCGGTGGTTGGGCACGGCGGTCGTTCCCGCCCGTGAACTGCGATGCTGGTGCCATGAGCTACGGCACTGCTGCCCCCTTGCCGCCCGTCACCCTCGATGACGTGCGCGGCGCCCAGAAGATGCTCTCGGGCGTCGCGCGGATGACCGCGATGGAGGGCAGCAGGCACCTCTCCCAGCTCGTCGGGGCGCCGGTGCACTTCAAGTGCGAGAACCTCCAGCGGACGGGTTCGTTCAAGCTGCGCGGCGCGTACGTCCGGATCGCCGGGCTGCTGCCTGAGGAGCGGGCGGCCGGCGTGGTCGCGGCGAGCGCGGGCAACCACGCGCAGGGCGTGGCGCTGGCGTCCTCGCTGCTGGGGGTGGGCTCCACGGTGTTCATGCCGAAGGGCGCGCCGCTGCCGAAGATCAGCGCGACCCGCGAGTACGGCGCGGAGGTGCGGCTGCACGGCCAGGTGGTCGACGAGACGCTGGCCGCGGCGCAGGAGTACGCGGCCGGGACCGGCGCGGTGTTCATCCACCCCTTCGACCACCCGGACGTCATCGCGGGGCAGGGCACGGTGGGCCTGGAGATCCTGGAGCAGTGCCCGGAGGTGCGCACGATCGTCGTCGGGATCGGCGGCGGCGGTCTGGCGGCGGGCATCGCGGTCGCGGTGAAGGCGCTGCGGCCGGACGTGCGGATCGTCGGCGTGCAGGCGGCGGGGGCGGCCGCGTACCCGCCCTCGCTGGCGGCGGGGCGCCCGGTCGCGGTGGAGAACCCCGCGACGATGGCCGACGGCATCAGGGTCGGCCGGCCCGGCGACGTCCCGTTCGGCATCATCGGCGACCTGGTGGACGAGGTGCGCACGGTGACGGAGGACGAGTTGTCCGCCGCGCTGCTGCTGTGTCTGGAGCGGGCCAAGCTGGTCGTGGAGCCGGCCGGGGCGAGCCCGGTCGCGGCGCTGCTGAGCGAGCCCGGCGGCTTCGAGGGCCCGGTCGTCGCGGTGCTCTCGGGCGGCAACGTCGACCCGGTGCTGATGCAGCGGGTCCTGCGGCACGGCATGGCCGCCCAGGGCCGCTACCTCGCCGTACGGCTGAGGCTGACGGACCGGCCGGGCGCCCTGGCCACGCTGCTGGGAGTGCTGTCGGCGGTCGACGCCAACGTCCTCGACGTGAGCCACGTGCGGACCGACCCGCGGCTCGGGCTCACGGAGGCGGAGGTGGAGCTGCACCTGGAGACCAAGGGTCCGGCGCACTGCGCCGAGGTGGAGCAGTCCCTGCGCGAGGCCGGTTACCCGGTCATCGGCTGAGGCGGGCGGGTCAAGCGGCCGGCCCGGTCGGTCGTCACTCCCTCACCCGTTCGGGCAAGTTCGGGGAAATCCATTGAGAGACGCGATACATCGCGATACTGTGTGTCGCATGCCACCCATCGGGCGGAACGAACACCCCGAACCTAGTCTTTCCGAAGCATCCCCAATGACGTGGAGGCTCTTATGGCAGGTGCCATCTACGCCGAAGGACTGGTCAAGACCTTCGGCGACGTACGGGCCCTGGACGGCGTCGATCTCGACGTCCCGGAGGGCACCGTCCTCGGCCTGCTCGGGCCGAACGGCGCGGGCAAGACCACGGCGGTCCGCTGTCTGACCACCCTGCTGCGCCCCGACCGCGGCCGGGCGGTGGTCGCCGGTGTCGACGTGCTGAAGAACCCCGACGAGGTCCGGCGCTCCATCGGCCTGTCCGGCCAGTTCGCCGCCGTCGACGAGTACCTGACCGGCCGGGAGAACCTCCGGATGGTCGGGCAGCTCTACCAGATGAAGGCCGCGGCGGCGAAGGCCCGGGCCGCCGAACTGCTCGACCGGTTCGACCTCGCGGACGCCGCCGACCGCCCCGCGAAGACCTACTCGGGAGGCATGCGCCGCCGGCTCGACCTGGCCGCCGCCCTGGTCGTCTCGCCGCCCGTGATGTTCATGGACGAGCCGACGACCGGGCTCGACCCGCGCAACCGGCAGCTCCTGTGGGAGGTGATCAAGGGCCTGGTCTCCGGCGGCACGACCCTGCTGCTGACCACGCAGTACCTGGAGGAGGCCGATCACCTCGCGCACGACATCGCGGTCGTCGACCATGGCCGGGTCATCGCCCGCGGCACCTCCGACCAGCTCAAGGCCCGCACCGGCGGCGAGCGCGTCGAGGTCGTGGTGCACGAACGCGAGCACATCGCGACCGCCGCCGAGGTCCTGGCGGGCTTCGGCAAGGGGCGCACCACGGTCGAGGAGCACACCCGCAAGCTCACCGTGCCCGTCACGGGCGGCGCGAAGCTCCTCGCCGAGGTCATCCGCGAGCTGGACACCCGCGGCATCGAGATCGACGACATCGGCCTGCGCCGCCCCACGCTGGACGACGTCTTCCTGTCCCTGACGGGCCATGCGGCCGAGGCCGGGAGCGACGCACACGACGAGAGCGGCAAGGAGGCCGTCACATGAGCGCCGTCACCGACACCGTCCGCGGCACGGCCCCCGCCCGCCCGTTCGGGCAGGCGGTCCGGGACTCCCTGGTCATTGCAAAACGCAACTTGATCAGGATGTCACGGATTCCCGAAATGGTGATTTTCGGGCTGATTCAGCCCGTCATGTTCGTGGTGCTGTTCACGTACGTCTTCGGCGGATCGATGCGGGTCGGCGGCAGCACCAGCGCCGCCGACTACACCAACTTCCTGATGGCGGGGATCTTCGCCCAGACGGTCACGTTCGCCACCGCCGGAGCCGGCGCGGGCATCGCCGACGACATGCACAAGGGCCTCATCGACCGTTTCCGCTCCCTGCCCATGGCCCGCGGCGCGGTGCTCACCGGCCGCACCCTCGCCGACCTCGTCCAGACCGCCCTGACCCTGCTCGTCCTCGCCGTCGTCGCCGTTCTGGTCGGCTGGCGCGTCGGCTCCGACGGCGACACCGACGCCGGCCGGGTCCTGGCCGCCTTCGGTCTGCTGCTCCTCCTCGGCTACGCGTTCACCTGGATCGGCGCACTGATCGGCCTGTCCGTGCGCACCCCCGAGGCGGCCACCTCGGGCGGACTGATCTGGCTCTTCCCGGTCACCTTCATCTCGAACGCCTTCGTGGACACCGGCAACATGACGCCCTGGCTGCGCCACATTGCCGAGTGGAACCCCTTCAGTGCCACCGTCCAGGCCTGCCGCGTCCTCTTCGCCAACCCCGGACAGTCGACGTCCGACGCCTGGCCCATGCAGCACCCGGTCTGGGCCTCACTGATCTACTCGGTGCTGATCGTGCTGATATTCCGCACGCTCGCGGTCCGCAAGTACCGCTCGGCCACGGCGTGACGCCGCCCGGACGGCCCGCGGGCACCCGCGCGGCACGACGAGGTCCCCGCACGGCATGACGAGACCCCCGGTGCCGCGCGGGGGCGCCGGGGGTCTCGTCGGGACCGGGAGGCGGTCCGTCAGCCGTTGTAGGGCTCGGCCTTGAGGATGCGCACGGAGGCCTTCCTGCCGTTCGGCAGTTCGTACTCCGCGTCCTCGCCGACCTTGTGGCCGATCACGCCGGCGCCCAGCGGCGACTGCGGCGAGTAGGTCTCGATGTCGGAGCTGGCGTACTCGCGCGAGGCCAGCAGGAAGGTCAGGGTGTCGTCCTCGTCACCGTCGAAGGCGATCGTGACGACCATGCCGGGCGCGACCGCGCCGTCGGCGGACGCGGGCGCCTCGCCGACCTTCGCGTTCTCCAGGAGCTGGGTCAGCTGGCGCACACGGAGCTCCTGCTTGCCCTGCTCCTCCTTGGCCGCGTGGTACCCGCCGTTCTCGCGCAGGTCGCCCTCCTCACGCGCAGCCGCGATCTTGGCAGCGATCTCGGTGCGCGCAGGACCAGTAAGGTACGCAAGCTCATCCTTGAGCTTGTTGTACGCCTCCTGGGTCAGCCAGGTGACGTTCTCGCTGGTCTGGGTCACAGGGTGCTCCTCGTCGGTACTGGGAATACAAAGCATCGCCCTACCCGGAAGCATGTTCCTCCAGGGATGGGCGAAACCACGAGCCTAACAATTCAGTGGCCCAAGGGGGAGGACATAAGCCATCAGAATTACGTCAACGCAGGTCAGCGCGTATGTATTCCAGGCGGACGGGCTGCGGTGTCAGTCGGCGTGACAGCCGAGCAGCTCCGCCGACGTGGCCTTGGCCGTCGTACGGAGCGTGACCACCTTGTCGATCCGCGTGTCGGGGCCGGAGAAGCGGAAGTCCGCGCGGCCCACCTCGGCGCCGCTCTCCGCCTGCGAGCGGACCGTGCAGTAGCCGCTCGACCCCGCGTCCTTGCGGACCTCCAGGTGCACCTTCACCGCGTCGTCCGCGATGGAGAAGGCGATCAGCTCGCCGCTGATCTCGTTCTTGGCGACGTAGTGGTAGCCGAAGAGGCCGATCACGCCGAGGAGGACCGCGCCCAGGGCGGCGCCGACGAGCTTGAGCGTGCGGTCGGTGCGCTCGTCCGAGGAGCGGCCGTAGCGGCCCTCGGGCGTGCGCGTGCTCGCCGTACTCATGAACGTCCTCCCGAGGGACTCGACAGGGGTGGGACGAAGGCCCCGAAAGGGCTTCCGAAGCCCGGCTCCGGAATTATTGGCCCTCCGATTCGGTCACTATAGAAGCCGCCGATCGCACCCCTGCTCACGGGGGCGCCGACTTACCGAGGATTGAGTCTTGACTGACCAGCTGCGACTGATGGCCGTCCACGCGCACCCCGACGACGAGTCGAGCAAGGGCGCGGCGACCATGGCGAAGTACGTGTCCGAGGGGGTGGACGTGCTGGTCGTGACCTGCACGGGCGGGGAACGCGGCTCCATCCTCAACCCCAAGCTGCAGGGCGACACGTACATCGAGGAGCACATCCACGAGGTGCGCAAGAAGGAGATGGACGAGGCCCGCGAGATCCTCGGGGTCGAGCAGGAGTGGCTCGGCTTCGTCGACTCCGGTCTGCCCGAGGGCGACCCGCTGCCGCCGCTGCCCGAGGGCTGCTTCGCCCTGGAGGACGTCGACGAGGCGGCGGGCGAGCTGGTGAAGCAGATCCGCTCCTTCCGTCCCCAGGTGATCACCACCTACGACGAGAACGGCGGATACCCGCATCCCGACCACATCATGACCCACAAGATCTCGATGGTCGCCTTCGCCGGCGCGGACGACACCGTCAAGTACCCGGAGGCCGAGTTCGGGCCGGCGTACCGGCCGCTGAAGCTGTACTACAACCAGGGCTTCAACCGTCCGCGCACCGAGGCGCTGCACCAGGCGATGCTGGACCGGGGCCTGGAGTCCCCCTACGGGGAGTGGCTCAAGCGCTGGGACGAGTCCGGGCACAAGGACCGGACACTGACCACGCACGTGCCGTGCGCCGACTTCTACGAAATCCGCGACAAGGCGCTGATCGCCCACGCCACGCAGATCGACCCCGACGGCGGGTGGTTCCGGGTGCCGCTGGACGTCCAGAAGGAGGTCTGGCCCACCGAGGAGTACGAGCTCGCGAAGTCGCGGGTCGACGTCTCCCTCCCCGAGGACGACCTCTTCGCGGGCATCCGCGACAATGCCTGATATGAGCGCAAGCGTGAGCCTCGCAGTGACGCAGTTCGCCACCCTCGCGAAGGAGGTGGACGAGGACAAGGTCACCCCGGGTGTCCTCGGCTTCATCGTCTTCGCGGTGATGGCACTGGCCGTGTGGGGGCTGATGAAGTCCATGAACCGGCACATGGGCAAGGTCGACTTCCCGGAGACCCCGGAGGACGCCTCCGACCGGGACGCCTCCGGCCAGGACACCACCGGCAAGGTCACCCCGGCGAAGGGCTGATCCCGGCCGCCGGAGCCGACACGCACCGGGCGGCCCGGCCCCGGCCGCCCGGGGACGCGCGGACGCGCATACGCGCGGCGCGATCACCTGGCGGATCGAGCGCGTCTCCCCCACCGCGGGTGTGCGGAGGCGCCTGGACGCGGGGTGCGGCCCGATCGCGGCGCGCGCGGCCGGGCCGTGGTCCGGCCGTGGTGCCGGGCGTGGTCCGGCCGTGGTGCCGGGCGTGGTCCGGCTACGGTGCCGGGCGTGGTCCGGCCGTGGTGCCGGGCGTGGTCCGGCTACGGTGCCGGGCGTGGTCCGGCCGTGGTGCCGGGCGTGGTCAGGCCGCGGTGCCCGGCGTGGCCCGGTGCGAGGTGCGGTCCGGTGCGTCCGGTGCCGGTCGGCGCGGGACACCACGGTGCGGGTGCCTCTCAGCCCTCGCCGTCCCGCACCGCCGTCCCGCACCGCCGTCCCGCACCGCCGATCCTCCCCGCTCTCTCCGCCCGTACCGCGCCCACCGCGCCCTTCGGTCGTCGCGCCCCCACCGTGGGCCCCTCAGCCCTCGCCGTCCCGCACCGCCACCCCCATGACCTCCCGCGCGTGTCTGCCCGGCACCATTCCCAGACGCCACGCCTGCCAGCCGGACTCCGGGCGGACACCGCGGTCCAGCAGCAGGCCGTAGGCGTCCGCCGCCTCGGTGAGCCGGGGGTCGCGCAGCGGATGGGCCGCCGCGGACAGGCGGGCCAGTTCCTCCCGGGCCGCCGCGGTGCCGGACGCGACGCCGCCGGGGGCCGTGTACGGGAGCAGCGTGCAGCGCAGGAAGCGGGCCCAGTCCTCGCCGCGGCGGTCGCCGTAGGAGGCGAAGAGCGCCGCCGCCTCGTCGCAGAGCGCCAGGGCCTGACCGGTGCGGGCGTTGCCCGCGTCGACGATCGCGAGCTCCAGGCAGGACCAGGCCTCGCCGTGGGCGACACCGATGCGCTGGAAGTCGGCGCGGGCGTCCATGAGGAGCTGGCGGGCGAAGCCCGAGTTCCGCAGCGAGCCGGTCTGGGCCGCCCGCTGGTCGCGGGTGACACGGGCCGAGTGATGGCGGGCACAGGCCAGGCCGTAGACGTCGCGCAGGCGGGAGAGCAGGGAGCGGGAGCGTTCCAGTTCACGGACCGCCTGGTCGAGGTCGCCCGCCTCCTCCAGCGCGAGCCCCAGGTAGTAGACCGTCCAGGCCTCGCCCCGCGCGTCCTCGTTGTCGCGGTGCCGGGCCGCGGCGGCGCGCAGGCCGTCCACCGCCCGGGACGGGTCGCCGGCGATCAGCCGGGCGCGGGCCAGCTGGGTCAGCGCCCAGGCGGCGCCGCGGCCGTCGCGGGTACGGCCGTACAGGCCGAGGGCGCGGCGCAGCTCGGTCTCCGCGCCGGCGACGTCGCCGCGGCGCAGGTTCAGCTGGCCGAGCTGGTAGTGGGCCCACGCCTCGCCGTGCACCGAGCCGCCCTCGCGGTGCAGCACCAGGGAACGGGTGAGCAGGTCGAGGGCCTCCGCCGGCCGGGCCCGGTCCCGTTCCACCGCGGCCAGCGCGTGCAGGGTCCACGCCCGGTCCGTCGCCAGTTCCGGTGCCGCCTGGAGATCCAGGGCCTCCCGCAGTCGCGCCGCCGCCTCCGTGAGGTTGCCCTGGTGGTGCAGGGTGATGCCCAGCGAGCACAGGGCGCGGGCCGCGCCCGCGTCGTGGTGGGCCTGGAGGTAGAGGTCCACCACGGAGCTGAGCGTCGTGCGGGCCTTGTCGAGCTCGCCCAGCTGGCGGGCCGCGATGCCGGTGCGCCACCGCACGGAGCGCACCAGCGGGTCCTGGCCGGCCGACTGCGCCAGCTCGCTGATCTCGCCGAGGCGGTAGAGGTCGCCGCGCAGCAGGCAGTGGTCGCAGAGCGCGCCCAGCAGGCTCAGCACGGCCGCCTGGTCGACGCCCTCCGCGTGCCGCAGGGTCGCCGTGATGGAGCCCGACTCGTCGTCCAGCCAGCGCAGCGCCTCCTCCAGGGAGGTGAAGCCGTGCGGGGTGAAGCGGTCCGAGCGGGTCGAGATGTTGCCGTCGACCAGGCGCAGCACCGCGTCCGCGAGCTCGGCGTAGCTGACGATCAGGCGTTCCTGGGCCTTGGCGCGGTCGGCCGGCTGCTCCTCGTCGGCCAGGCGGGCCTCGGCGAAGGCGCGGACCAGGTCGTGCAGGCGGTAGCGGTCGCCGCGCACCGGGGCGACCAGGCCCGCCCGCGCGAGCGCCGCGAGATGCCGGGCGGCCTCCGTGCGGTCGGTGCCCAGGAGGGCCGCCGCGGCGGCCGCGCCGAACGTGGCCCGGCCCACCGGCGCCAGCCGCCGCAGCAGCCGCCGGGTCGCCTCCGGCTGGTCGGTGTAGCGCAGCCGCAGCGCGCGCTCGACCGGGTCCACCGGGCCGTGCGCCTCCAGGTCCGCCGCCAGCCGGCGCGGGGAGCGTGGGCCGAGCGAGGAGCCGGCGATCCGCAGCGCCAGCGGCAGTCCGCCGCACAGCTCGCGGATGCGGTCGGCGGACTCGGCGTCGTACGGATCCGAGGCGTCCTGCGCGGCCGCGCCGAGCAGTTCGTCCGTGCCGGCCGCGTCCAGGGGCGCGACGGGCAGCTCGTGCACCCGGGCGGGCAGGCCGGGCGGCAGGGCCAGCGGGGCCCGCGCGGTGACCAGGACGAGGCTGTCGGAGCGCTCCGGGACGAGCGCGCGGACCTGGTCCGGGTCGGCGGCGTTCGCCAGGACCACCGTCACCGGCAGGCCCGTCAGACGCTGCTGGTACAGCTCGCCCAGCCGCTCCACCTGCTGCTCCGGCGAGGAACGCTCCCGGAAGAGCAACTGCTCGCGCGGTGCGCCGAGCCGGTTCAGCAGGTGCAGCAGCGCGTCCCGGGTGGACAGCGGTGCCTCCGCCGCGCCGTCGCCGCGCAGATCCACCACGCACGCGCCCCGGAACCGGTCCCGCAGGTCGTGCGCGGCCCGGAGCGCGAGGGTGCCGCGGCCGCTGCCGGGCGGGCCGTGCAGGACGACCACGGTCGGCCGGGTCCCGGTGGCGGCCCGGTCCGCCTGCACCCACTGCTGGATCCGCTCCAGTTCCGCCCGGCGTCCCGCGAACGGTGAGACGGGCTCGGGCAGTTGGGCGTACGACTGCTCCAGCACCGTCCGCCCGCGCGCCGCCGCGCTCTTGTCCGCGCCGCGCAGCCGCGGGCCCGGCTTCCCGGAGGCGGGACCGCGGGAGACCAGCCCTGAGCCCGGCCCTGAGCCCGGCCCTGAGCCCGGCCGCCTCGGGCCCGTCGTCGGGCCCAGGACCCGTTGCCGGTCCAGGAACGGACGGATGCCGCGCTCCTCCAGCGTCGTCAGCCACCGCTGCCGCAGCTGCTCCGGGTCACCGGCCCGGCCGGCCTCGTCCGCGGGGCGGCGGGCCTCGTCCGCGGGGCGGCGGGGCGCCGGCAGCGGGGTTCCGGCGGCCTTCACGACGGTCGTCGCCGCGCCGACGACGCCGACGGCCACGCCGGCCCCCAGCGCCGTCCCCGCACCCGTGCCCAGCGCCAGGTCGGCGACGGCGGTCGTCACGGCCGCGACGCCCGCCACCAGCAGGGGGAGCCCGCCACCGCCCTCCCGCGCGTACCGCTGTGCGAGGGCGAGCCGCCCGGAGCGGGTCTCCGCGTCGGCCCGCGCGTACGCCGCGTACTCCTCGGCGGCGGTCTGCAGAATCGTTTCGAGCGCGCCGCGCGCCCGTGTCGTCAGCACCTGCCGGTCGGTACGGCCGCCCGTGCGCCGCACCTCCTCCTCCACGGCCCGGGCCAACAGCTCCTCGGCTTCCGCCCGATGGCGGTCCCGCATGTCGTCCCCCTCCGACGGCCACAGCGTGTCCAGGCCAAGTGTGCGGCGGAGGGCGCACGGGCGCGAGGGTGCGGACGCGGTCCGCTCGCCGGAGTGCGCCGGAGGGCGGGCGAATGTCCCGCGCGTGCTCCGTGGGGTCCTGCGGCAGGATGGACCCCATGGCGAACCGACTGGCCCATGAGACCTCCCCCTACCTCCTCCAGCACGCCGACAACCCGGTCGACTGGTGGCCCTGGTCGGCGGAGGCGTTCGAGGAGGCGCGCCGGCGGGGGGTGCCGGTGCTGCTGAGCGTCGGGTACTCGAGTTGCCACTGGTGCCATGTGATGGCCCACGAGTCCTTCGAGGACCGGGAGACCGCCGACCACCTCAACGAGCACTTCGTGAACGTCAAGGTGGACCGCGAGGAACGCCCCGACGTCGACGCCGTCTACATGGAGGCCGTACAGGCCGCCACCGGGCAGGGCGGCTGGCCGATGACCGTGTTCCTGACGCCGGACGCCGAGCCGTTCTACTTCGGCACCTACTTCCCGCCCGCCCCCCGCCACGGGATGCCGTCCTTCCGCCAGGTGCTGGAGGGCGTCGGCCAGGCCTGGCGGGACCGCCGGGAGGAGGTCGCCGAGGTCGCCGGGAAGATCGTGCGGGACCTCGCGGGACGGGAGATCTCGTACGGGGAGGGCGTGGCACCGGGGGAGCAGGAGCAGGCGCAGGCCCTGCTCGGGCTGACCCGCGAGTACGACCCGCAGCGCGGCGGGTTCGGCGGCGCGCCGAAGTTCCCGCCGTCCATGGTGATCGAGTTCCTGCTGCGGCACCACGCCCGCACGGGCGCCGAGGGCGCGTTGCAGATGGCGGCGGACACGTGTGAACGCATGGCCCGCGGCGGCATCTACGACCAGCTCGGGGGCGGCTTCGCACGGTACTCCGTCGACCGGGACTGGATCGTGCCGCACTTCGAGAAGATGCTGTACGACAACGCGCTGCTGTGCCGGGTGTACACCCACCTGTGGCGGGCCACGGGCTCGGAGCCGGCGCGGCGGGTGGCGCTGGAGACCGCCGACTTCATGGTGCGCGAACTCCGCACCGAACAGGGTGGTTTCGCGTCCGCGCTGGACGCCGACAGCGACGACGGGACGGGGCGGCACGTCGAGGGCGCGTACTACGTCTGGACGCCGGAGCAGCTCACCGAGGTCCTCGGCGCCGACGACGCAGCCCTGGCCGCCCAGTACTTCGGGGTGACCGAGGAGGGCACTTTCGAGCACGGCTCCTCCGTCCTGCAACTCCCGCGGAGCGAGGGCGTGTTCGACGCCGAGAGGATCGAGTCGGTGAGGCGGCGGCTGCTCGCGGCGCGGGCGGAACGCCCCGCCCCCGGCCGGGACGACAAGGTCGTCGCCGCCTGGAACGGGCTGGCCATCGCCGCGCTCGCCGAGACCGGGGCCTGCTTCGACCGCCCCGATCTGATCGACGCCGCGCTCGCCGCCGCGGACCTCCTCGTCCGTCTGCACCTCGACGACCGGGCGCACCTCTCCCGCACCAGCAAGGACGGGCGCGTCGGGGCGAACGCGGGGGTGCTGGAGGACTACGCCGACGTGGCGGAGGGCTTCCTCGCGCTGGCCTCCGTCACCGGGGAGGGCGTCTGGCTGGAGTTCGCCGGTTTCCTCCTCGACCACGTCCTCACCCGCTTCACCGACCCCGGCTCCGGTGCCCTGTACGACACCGCCGACGACGCCGAGCGGCTCATCCGCCGCCCCCAGGACCCGACCGACAACGCGACGCCCTCCGGGTGGTCCGCCGCCGCGTCGGCCCTCCTCGGCTACGCGGCCCACACCGGTTCCGAGCCGCACCGCTCCGCGGCCGAGCGGGCGTTGGGGGTCGTCAAGGCGCTCGGGCCGCGGGTGCCCCGGTTCATCGGATGGGGCCTCGCGGCGGCGGAGGCCCTGCTCGACGGGCCCCGTGAGGTGGCGGTCGTCGGACCGTCCGCCGAGGACGCGGGCGCCCGCGAGCTGCACCGCACCGCCCTGCTGGGGACCGCGCCGGGGGCGGTGGTGGCCTGGGGCACGCCGGACAGCGGGGAGTTCCCGCTGCTCGCCGACCGCGCGCTGATCGACGGGAAGCCGACGGCGTACGTCTGCCGGGGCTTCGTCTGTGATCTGCCGGTGACGGACGCGGCCGCCCTGAAGGCGAAGCTGACGCCGTGAGGTGAGCTGACGCCGTGAGGTGAGGCGCCTGCCTGCTGTTCGGTGCCGGGTGCCGGGTGCCGGGTGCCGGGTGCCGGGTGCCGGGTGCCGGGCGCCGGGTGCCGGGTTTCGGGATGCCGGCTGCCCGATGCAGGCTGCCGGTTGCCCGATGCCCGATGCCGGGCACAAGCGCGGTGCCGTCGTCGCCGGTCGTGCCCGCACCGCGGAGCCGCCCATCGACACAGCCCCGCCCCCCTCGGGCGGGTGCCCGGGGCCGCGGAGGACCAGGGGCCCGGGGGAACGGTTACCCCCGGGCCCGCCCCGGCGTCCGGTCAGCCCAGCGGGTCCGGTACCGGCTCCGCCACCTTCTCCGGCGTGACGCGGGCGAGCGCCGCCTCGCGCCGGTGCAGGCGGCCGTACAGCCACCGGTCCACGACCAGGAAGCGGGCCGTGAACACGACCGCCATGGCGAGGGCCGTGGCGGGCAGGGCGGTCATGCCCGCGGCGCCGATCAGGAGCGCGGCCAGGGGGATGCGGGCGATCAGGTCGGCGTTGCCGACGACCGCGAAGGAGAGCAGGCGCACGTCGCGCCGGCGGTGGCGGCGCTGGTTGCGGTAGACGAAGGAATCGATGAGGGCGAAGTTCCACAGGAGCCCCGCCTGATTGGCGATGATCTCCGCCGGGGCGTAGTGCAGCCCGGGGGCCCAGGTGGTCAGGAACCACAGGAGCGCCAGGTTGGGGACGAAGCCCGACAGGCCGATCAGCCCGAAAACCACCGCGCGGGCGCGGGGGTCGGCGGTGCGCAGGGTGATCAGGTGCCGCAGGAAGCGCATGCCCTCGCGGGCCGTCGACTTGGACTCGCCCGCGTGCCGCTCCCCGAAGGCGTACGGCACCTCGGCGATGCCGCGCGGGCGGCACCGTACCGCCAGTTCGAGGAGGATCTTGTAGCCGAGGGGCTGGAGGCCCTCGTCCTGGCTCGACGCCCGGTCGATCGCGGTGCGGCGGATGGCGAAGAAACCGCTCATCGGGTCGGTGAGGCCGCTCAGGGCGCGCGGGAAGAGCGCCTTGGTGACCAGCGTGGAGGTGCTGGAGACGAGTCTGCGGTAGCCGCCGTCCAGGCCGCTGCGGTCGCCGCCGGCCGCGTACCGGCTGGCCACGACCAGTTCAGCGCCGGTGGCCTCGCCGCGGGCGATCAGCTCGGGTATGAGTTCCGGCGGGTGCTGGAGGTCGGCGTCGATGACGACGATCCAGGGGGCCGACGCGCGGGCGATGCCCTCGACCACCGCGCCGCCCAGGCCGCCCTCGGGGGTGTCCCGGTGGTGCAGGACCACCGGGACGGCGCTGTACGCGGCCTCTTCCTCGATGACGTCGCAGGTGTGGTCGGTGGAGTCGTCGGCGAAGACGACCTCCGCGCGGGTTCCGGCGGGGATCGCGGCGCGGACGCGGGAGAGCAGCTCGCGGATGTTGTCGGCTTCGTTGAAGGTGGGGACGACGATGGACACGTCGGCGGGCAGCGCCGTCACCGTGCCTCCTGGGGCTGCGGGGTCTGGACGGGGAGGTGGGCACCGACGTGCGAGGTCAGCTCCCAGTCGCGGCGGCCGGTGTACTCGCGCCACACGGCGCGCAGCGCGGCGGCCGCGAGGATCACGGCGTACACGGGACCGCCGAGGACGAGCTTGGCGTAGTGCCCGAAGCCGATGCGGAAGCCGTACTCGCGGCCGAAGTCGTGCAGGGCGACCGCCTCGAAGACGATCATCGCGGCCATCGGCAGCATGGGCAGCCAGGCGAACATCGAGAACGGCAGCGGGACGCCGCCGATGACGGCGAAGAGGACGCCGAGCGGGATCATCACGCCGGTCGCGGCCTGCACGAACGGGGTGCTGAGGGTGTAGCGGGCGAGCATCCGCTGGCCGAAGCCGGGCAGCCGGCGCCATTCGCCCTTGCGCAGGACCTGGAGGAACCCCTGGTTCCAGCGGGTGCGCTGCTTGTAGAGCGCCTTGAGGGAGTCGGGCGTCTCCTCGCGGGTGACCAGCGCGGAGTGGTAGGCGACGACGACCTTGGCGCCGCCGCTGGACAGCCGCACGCCCAGGTCGCAGTCCTCGGCGAGGCAGTTGCCGTCCCAGCCGCCGGTCTCCCGCAGCAGGGCGGACCGGACGAAGACGGTGTTGCCGCCGAGCGGGATGAACCCCTTGCGGGCGTGCAGGTGGAGCCGGCTGCGGAACCAGAAGAAGTACTCCAGGCAGTTGCGCAGGCTGTACCAGCTGCTCTCGTAGTTGATCAGCTGGACGCCGCCCTGGACGACGTCGGCGTTCTCCCGCCGGAAGGCGAAGTCGACGTGGCTGAGCAGCTCGGGGTGGACGACGTCCTCGGCGTCGAAGACCCCGATGACCTCGCCGCGGGCGTGCGGCAGCGCGGTGTTGAGCGCGCGGGGCTTGTTCTTCTTGTCGTGGGTGTCGACCACCGTGCGCACCGTGTCGGGGTGCTCGGCGGCCAGTTCGTGGGCGATGGCGGCGGTGCCGGGGTCGTCGTGGCCGACGATCAGCAGGATCTCGAAGTCCGGGTGGTCGATGCGCAGCATCTGCTCGACCGTGTGCCGTAGCACGGCCTCCTCGTGCCGGGCCGGCACCAGGAGCGAGAAGGACAGGTCCGCCCTGCCGTCGGGTGTGGCGAAGGCCGTCGACTCCAGTGTCTCCGGGGTGCGCCAGGCGTGCAGCATCCACCACAGGGTCACGCCGGCGGCGGCCATGAGGACGATCGAATCGATGAAAAGAATGGCGGAGACCACGAATTCCCCCCTCGGTCTTTCTTGGTCATCCTTGGTGAACGGTCGTTCAACTCGTACGTGCGCGGAATGCTCCCGTCCGTCTGCGGCCCCCCGGCCGACGGGACTTCCAGAGGTGCTCGTGATCGGTGACGGCCCTCGGCGAGGATCCGGTTCCCCCAGCCGGTTCCCAGTCCGCTCTCCTCCGGTTGTCCGGAGTTTTCGCGCATGATCAATTCGGGCTCACGAGCAAAGTAGGGCCGAAGTTAGCAGGTTCGGCTTTTGCGTCGCAATGTGGCCTCGCCGTGATGATCCCCGCCTCAAACGGAATCACAGGTTCTGCTCATGTTGGGTCCCGAGCTGTGTCATGATGCTCCGGCATGCCTGATTCCGGGGGGTTTCAAGGGGGAGGCCCCCGGCTGCCATCAGGCCCAGAAATGGGTGGGGGGATTCCGCATGGGGACCGCCATACCGCACACGCGTGCGCGTGATGCGTCCGAGGCGCAGGTTTCCGAAAGTTCTTCTTCCGTTTCCCGTCCGGGGTCCGGTGATTCCGGTGAAGGGCGCACCTCCATACGCGGGAGTGTGTTACGGAAAGATGTTTTCTGGGTTGCGCCTGTTTTCGTGGTAGGCCTCCTGGTGAGGATCCTCGGAATCGGCAATTACCCATTCCCGAATGACGACGAGGGCACGTATCTCGCGCAGGCGTGGGCCGTACAGCACGGTGAACTCGCGCATTACACCTACTGGTACGACCACCCGCCGCTGGGCTGGATCCAGCTCGCCGGCGTCTCCTGGCTGCCGAACTGGCTCCTGCCCGACGTGCCCACCTTCGTGCAGGGGCGGATCGCCATGCTGCCGGTGGCCGCGGCGGCGACGGTCCTGGTCTACGTGATCGGCCGGCGCCTCGGACTGGCGCGGCCCACGGCCGCCGCGGCCATGCTGCTGTACGCGCTGTCGCCGCTCGCCGTGGTGCTGCACCGGCAGATCTACCTGGACAACATCGCCGTCCTGTGGGTGCTGGTGTCCTTCGCCTTCGCCCTGTCCCCGCGCCGCCACCTGTGGCACCACGTCGCGGCCGGCACGGCGTTCGCGGTCGCGGTGCTCTCCAAGGAGACCATCGGGGTCCTGCTGCCCGTGCTGCTGGTCACCCTCTGGCAGGGCAGCCACCCCAGCACCCGTAAGTTCTCCTTCGCCGGCTTCGGCTCCGGGTTCGTCCTGACCGGCCTGTTCTACCCGCTGTACGCCCTGCTCAAGGGCGAGCTGTTCCCGGGCGCCGGACACGTGTCGCTGCTCGGCACGCTCAAGTTCCAGCTCGGCGGACGCGAGGGCAGCGGATCGGCCTTCGAGGACGGCACCGACGCCCACCAGCTGTTCACGGACTGGCTGGACCGGGACCCGTACCTGCTGGTCGGCGGGGGCGTGGCGGCCCTGTGCGCGTTCGCCGTCCGCCGGCTGCGGCCGGCCGCCCTCGCCGTGCTGGTGCTGGCCCTCGTGGCGCTGCGGCCCGGCGGATACCTGCCGCAGATGTACATCGTGCAGGTGCTGCCGTTCCTGGCGCTCACCCTGGCCGGGACCGCCCAGGCCCTGGTCGCCCGGCTGCCCGGGAAACCGCACCTGCGGCCCGCGGCCGCCGTCGCGGCCGTGGCCGCCGCCGCCCTGCTCGCCGGGCCGCACTGGTACGACCGCGACCGCGCCGCCACGCGGGCCGACGACAACGGCGTCTACCACGACGCCGCCCGCTGGCTGCGCGAGACCCCCGTCGGCGACCGCTCCGAGGTCCGTGTCGTCACCGACGGCGTGCTGTGGCTCGACGCGGTCGACGCCGGCTACCGCCCGGGCACCGGTGTCATCTGGCACTACAAGCTCGACCAGGACCCGGCGGTCACCAGGACGCTGCCGCACGGCTGGCGGGACATCGACTACGTGGTGTCCACCGCGGCCCTGCGCGGTGAGCGCGAACACCTGCCCACCCTGCGCGCCCTGTTCGCGCACGGCACGCCGGTCGCCACCTTCGGCGAGGGCGGCGGCCGGATCGACATCCTCCGCATCGAGAACGACGCCTGACGCACCACCTGTACCGCAGGGCAGCCGGGGACCGGCACCGCCTGCGTCGCAGGGAGCGCCGGGAAACGGCACCGCCTGCGTCGCAGGGGGCCGTGACCGGAACCACCTGTACCGCAGGGCAGCCGGGGACCGGCACCGCCTGCGTCGCAGGGAGCCGTGAACAAGGGGGGAAACATCATGTACGGAGCCCGAAGACCAGCGCGTGGCGGACGGTGGCGGCCGCTGCCCCGCGGGAGAACGACACGTCTGCTGCTGACCGCCCTCATGCTCTTCGCCGCCGCCCTCGGGCTCGGCCCGCTGGGCGTCCAGCCCGCCACCGCCGCGACCAACCTGGTGAAGAACCCGGGCCTGGAGATCCTCGACGGGCCCTCCCAGTTCCCCCAGTGCTTCGAGAAGTCGGGCTGGGGGGACAACGACTTCACCTTCACCGTCACCGACGACGCCCACTCCGGCAGCCGCGCCGTCCGCATCGAGCTGACCCGGCGCGCCGACGGCGACCGCAAGACGATGATGCTGGAGAACTCCTGCGCCCCGCAGGTCACCGAGGACCACCAGTACGACCTGTCGTTCTGGTACCGGTCGACGACGCCGGACGTCGCGTTCACCCTCTTCCGCCACGACACCGTCCAGGGCTGGGTCTACTGGACCGACCTCAAGACCCTGGAGCAGTCGGCCGGCTGGACCCGTACCGAGGTCCGCACCCCGGTGATCCCGCCGAACACCGACCGGATCACCTGGGGCGGCGCCCTCTACGGCGTGGGCACCCTCACCACCGACGACTACGCGATGACGGACGCCACCGTCCCCTCCGACCCCGACCCCTGCACCACGGGCGGCACGGGACCGGAGTGCAGGGGCGAGTGGACCGTCCAGACCACCGAGATGCCGGTCCGGGCCATCCACTCGGTGCTGCTGCACACCGGCAAGGTGCTGCTGATCGCCGGCTCCGGCAACGACCTCGACATGTTCGCGGCCGGCACCTTCAAGACGTCCGTCTACGACCCGGTGGCCGGCACCTACACCGACATCCCGACGCCGGAGGACTTCTTCTGCGCCGGACACGTCCAGCTCCCCGACGGCCGCGTGCTGGTCATGGGCGGCAACAAGGACTACGCCGAGCCCGACGGCAGCGTCGGCTACAAGGGCCTGCGCTCCAGCTACGTCTTCGACCCGGACCTGAACCAGTACATCAAGGTCAACGACATGCTGGCGGGCCACTGGTACCCGTCGGCGACCGCGATGGGCAACGGTGACGTCATCTCCCTGGGCGGCCTCGCCGAGGACTCCTCCGGCACGGTCGTCAACGAGCACTTCTCCTACGCCCAGAACAAGTGGCTGCCGCTCGGCGAGGCCAAGCAGGCCTGGACGTTCTGGGGCCTGTACCCGTCGATGATCCTGCTCCAGGACGGCCGCCTCTTCTACACCGGCAGCCATGTCTTCGGCAACGGCCTGCCCGGCACCGGCGCCTCCGTCTACGACTACGACGCCGGCACCATCGCCGACGTACCGGGCCTGCGCAAGAAGGACGAGCGGGACCAGTCGATGTCGGTGCTGCTGCCGCCCGCCCAGGACCAGAAGGTCATCACCGTCGGCGGCGGCAACCACACCGTCGCGCCCGACGCGCACCGGCTCACCGACGTCATCGACCTGAAGGCCGACTCACCGCAGTACGTGCCCGGCCCCGATCTGCCGCAGGGCCACTACCAGGACGGCACCGCGCAGACCGGTGACCAGGGCAAGGTGTACGTGTCGGCCGTCATCCTCCCGGACGGCAAGGTCCTGGAGACCGGCGGCGCCCTGCACACCTACCGCGAGGACCCCGTCTTCGAGGCGTCGATGTACGACCCGGCGACCAACGCGTTCCAGCCGGGCCTGGCCACCGACCCCGTCCCGCGGACCTACCACTCCTCGTCCCTGCTGCTGCCCGACGGACGTGTCCTGAGCGTCGGCGACAACCCGGGCGACGGCTCCTTCGACCAGCGGGTGTCGATCTACCAGCCGCCGTACCTGTTCAAGGGCGACCGGCCGCAGATCACCTCGGTGGCCGACACCGAGTGGGCGTACGGCACCTCGCAGCGCATCACGGTCGACCGGCCGGTGGTGAAGGCGTCCCTGATCCGGCCGGCCGCGATCACCCACTCCTCCGACCCCAACCAGCGCTACGTCGACCTGCCGATGACGGTCGAGGGGAACACCATCGACCTCAGCCTGACCAGCAACCCGAACCTGGCGCCGCCCGGCTGGTACATGCTGTCGGTGGTGGACGCGAACGGCGTCCCCTCCGTGTCGAAGTGGGTGCGCGTCGGCGCCGACGGCCAGGTCGCCGCGGCCCGGGTGCAGGAGTTCGCGGAGGACCTGACGGAGGTCCCCGTGAGCGAGAAGACCACGGTGAGCCCGGAGAGCACCGCCAAGAGCGACGTCCAGCACCACCAGGGCCACGAGGGCCACGAGATGCCCGCCGGGTACGACGGCTGCGACCACTCCTACGGCACCATCAGCCAGTGCGTGCCGTGGACCTTCCCGAAGAAGGTGAACACCGTCGCCGAGCGGTGCGACTGGCTCGAGGAGAAGGGCTACGGCACCGGCCTCACCGTCGCCGGCCGCGACCGCCACGGCCTGGACCGGAACAAGGACGGCACCGCCTGCGGGAAGGGTGATGCGAAGAAGAAGTAGACCGGGTCAGCACTCGCCCGGCAGCCCGGGTCGGCGCTCCCCCGGCAGCCCGGGTCAGCGCTCCCCCGCGAAGTCCTGAAGGGCGCGCTCCACGATGGCCTCCAGCTGTTCGTGGTGCGCGCCCTTCCAGTACGCCCGCCCGCACTCCCCGCACTGCGCGAACACGTCGTACGACCGCTGCGTGCCGTGCTCCAGCTGGTCGGCGACCTCGTCCTTGGTGGCCTCGCGCAGCAGCCCGTTGCAGGCGGTGCACCGCGTCCAGGGCCGCAGGACGGGCGCGAACCGGTCCAGGACGTCACGGAGCTGGTCGTCGGGGCGGGTGCTGTAGACGAACGCCCCGGCCCACAGCTCACGGCGGCGCAGCAGACCGCGGTCGCGGCTGAGCATGACCCGCCGCTCGGCCGCCGAACGGGCGGCCAGCGCCGGGTCGCCGATGTCCGTCGACTCGTACGCCGTGTCCACGCCGAGCAGCCGCAGCCGGCGGGCGAGGGTGCCGAGATGGACGTCCAGGAGGAACCGCAGCGGGGCGCCCGGCACCCGTTGGGGGCGCTCGACCGGACGGACGCTCACCGACTCGCCGTGCGCCGGGATGTGCGACACCGGCACCTCGCGCCCGTCGACGACCAGCGCACCGACCTCGGTCAGCGGCACGCCGACGGACTCGACGACATGCCCCAGGGTGGAGACCCCGTCGACGGCCAGGGCGTGGGCGCCGACGCGCCGGGCGTGCGGGACGAACAGGGCCAGCTCGGGGGCGACGGCCAGGTGGATCTCGGGTGTGCTCACCCGGTCAGGATGGCACGGGGGAGCGGCGGGACCTCAGGGGTTCTCCCGGGGCAGTCCGTGCTGGAGGACCAGCAGAGTGCGGTCGACGAGGGAGGTGAAGTCGTCCTGGTGCCCCTTCTCCGCCCAGTACAGGGAGGTCTCCATCAGACCGCCGATCAGGGCCATCGCGTAGACCCGGACCTCCAGGCTGTCGGGGGCGCGGCCGGTGCGTTCGCCGATGGCGGTGCAGAGCAGGCGGCCGGTGACCGACATGCTCTCCATCATCCGCGACCGCACGGCCGGGACCTCGACCATCAGCCGGGTCCGCAGCCGCGCCACCTCCAGGTCCGCGTCCACGCCCGTGCGGACGGCCTCGCGCATCACGGTCCGGATCGTGTCCGGCCACGGCTCGTCGGCGGGCCGGGACCGTACCTCCTCCAGCAGGACCGGGTCGTACTCGTCCGTGAGGACGATGTCCTCCTTGGTCGGGAAGTAGCGGAAGACGGTCGACGGCGACACCTCGGCCCGCTCGGCGATCTGCTCGATCGTCGTGGCGTCGTACCCCTGCTCCTCGACCAGCGCGTAGGTCGCGGCGCGGATCGCCTCCCGCGTCTTGATCTTCTTGCGCTCACGCAGTCCGGGCTGCGGTCGGTCGGCGGAGGTGAGGGGGGAACGTGCGGCCGTCATGGCGTCATTGTCGGGCATCCGCCGTCGACGCGACCACGTCAGGGGCGCCGCTTTCCGCACGGCGCGACGTACCCGGCAGGAAGGCCGCCGCCAGCAGCGCCGAGACCAGGGCGGCGGTCGCGCACACGACCGGCACCACGGTCATGCCGTGCACGTACGCGGTGTTCGCGGAGGTGGCGAGCGGTGCCGGCCCACCCGCTCGGCGGTCACCCGCGCGGCGACCGCGGAGTCCCCGGCGGCGTCGGCGGCCCCGGACGGCAGACCGGTGACGTCCAGGCGGTCGCGGAACGCGGCGGACAGCAGGTTGCCCGGGACGGCGATGCCGATGGCGGCGCCCACCTGACGCAGGGGCATCAGCAGCCCCGATCCGCTGCCCGCGCGGTCGGCCGGCAGCGTGCCGAGGGCGCCGGACATCGCCGGCACGATCGGGAAGCCGAACCCGACGCCGGCGACGCTCAGCCACAGCGCGGTGAAGCCGTACCCGGAGTCCACCGTCGTACGGCAGCCCAGGAGGGCCGCGAAGGCCGGCACCGCCAGGCCCGCGCTCACCACGGCTCGCGCCCCGAACCGGGCGACGACCGGCTGCGCGGCCCGCGCGGCGACCATCAGGCCGCCCATCCGGGGGCCCAAGAAGAAAGGGCCACGGTGTGAAGCCGTGGCCCTGAGGGGGGTCGGGGTGTCGGAGGAGGTCTACGCGTGCTGGTAGGCGACCAGCGAGATGCCCACGTAGTGCGCGATGAACGCGGCCAGCGTGAAGGAGTGGAACACCTCGTGGAAGCCGAACCACCGCGGTGACGGGTTCGGGCGCTTGATGCCGTAGATCACGCCGCCCGCGCTGTAGAGGAGGCCGCCGACGATCACCAGGACGAGGACCGCGATCCCGCCCGCGCGCATGAAGTCGGGCAGGAAGAAGACGGCCGCCCAGCCCATCGCGATGTAGCAGGGGGTGTAGAGCCAGCGCGGGGCGCCGACCCAGAAGACGCGGAAGACGATCCCCGCCGCCGCGGCGGCCCAGATGCCCCACAGCAGCCACTGTCCCTTGCTGCCCGGCAGGAGCAGCATCGTCAGCGGCGTGTAGGTGCCCGCGATGATCAGGAAGATGTTCGCGTGGTCGAGGCGGCGCAGGACGCCGTCCATGCGCGGGGACCAGTCGCCCCGGTGGTAGAGCGCGCTGACGCCGAACAGCAGGCACGCCGTGAGGGCGTAGATGCCGCAGGCGACGCGGCCTCTGGGGGAGTCGGCGAGCGCGGTGAGCACGAGGCCCGCGATGAGGGCGGCCGGGAACATGCCGAGGTGCAGCCAGCCGCGGAGCTTGGGCTTGACCGGATGCGGCAGGGAGAGCGCGACGGGACCGCGGCCGTCGGCCTGCGTGTCCCTGGGCGCGTCGGGGGCGGACGCAGTCATGACTGGCATCGTACCTACGGGACCGTAAGTTATGGGTCAGTGGGGCGAGATGAATCGCCGCCGTGGCCATCATCTCACGGCTGTCGAGGGGTCGCCGAGGGGGCGGGGGAGGGGTCGGTGGTGGGGGCGGGTGACGTCGGCCGGCGGGGTGGATGCATGGGCCGGCGCTCCGAGGGGTACGCGTGGCGAGGCTCACCCTGCTCATCTGTGACGCCCTCTGGACAGATGCGCTGAGGCGTCGGATGATCAAATGAGTGCGGTCGACACCGGATGAGCGCTCAGCAGCTCGCTGCGAAGCATCCGGGTCGCGGCCCCCACGGGGCAGACAAGGACAAAATCCCTCACCTAGGAGCAATCGTGGCGCGCGACATCGCGGCTCCCCCCGTCATCCCCACCCAGCACCAGGACCTGATCTCGTGGGTGAACGAGATCGCCGAACTGACCCAGCCGGACAACGTGGTCTGGTGTGACGGATCCGAGGCCGAGTACCAGCGGCTCTGCGACGAACTGGTCGAGAAGGGCACCTTCCGCAAACTCGACCCGATCAAGCGCCCCCACTCCTACTACGCGGCCTCCGACCCGACCGACGTCGCCCGCGTCGAGGACCGCACCTTCATCTGCGCCGAGAAGGAGGAGGACGCCGGCCCGACCAACCACTGGAAGGCCCCCGACGAGATGCGGGAGATCTTCCAGGGTGAGAAGGGCCTGTTCCGCGGCTCGATGCGCGGCCGGACGATGTACGTCGTCCCCTTCTGCATGGGCCCGCTCGGCTCCCCGCTCTCCGCGATCGGCGTCGAGATCACGGACTCGGCGTACGTGGCCGTCTCCATGCGCACCATGACCCGCATGGGCCGCCCGGTCCTCGACGAACTCGGCTCCGAGGGCTTCTTCGTCAAGGCCGTGCACACCCTCGGCGCCCCCCTGGAGCCCGGCGAGCAGGACGTCCCCTGGCCCTGCAACCGGACCAAGTACATCTCCCACTTCCCGGAGACCCGCGAGATCTGGTCCTACGGCTCCGGCTACGGCGGCAACGCCCTGCTCGGCAAGAAGTGCTACGCCCTGCGCATCGCCTCCGTCATGGCCCGCGACGAGGGCTGGCTCGCCGAGCACATGCTCATCCTCAAGCTGACCCCGCCGCAGGGCGAGTCCCAGTACGTCGCCGCGGCCTTCCCGAGCGCCTGCGGCAAGACGAACCTCGCCATGCTGGAGCCGACGCTCTCCGGCTGGACCGTCGAGACGATCGGCGACGACATCGCCTGGATGCGCTTCGGCGAGGACGGCCGGCTGTACGCCATCAACCCCGAGGCCGGTTTCTTCGGCGTCGCGCCCGGCACCGGTGAGCACACCAACGCCAACGCGATGAAGACGCTGTGGGGCAACTCGGTCTTCACCAACGTGGCGCTGACCGACGACGGCGACATCTGGTGGGAGGGCATGACGGAGGAGACCCCGGCCCACCTGACGGACTGGAAGGGCAACGACTGGACGCCCGAGTCCGGCACCCCGGCCGCCCACCCCAACGCCCGCTTCACCGTGCCCGCCGCCCAGTGCCCGATCATCGCGCCCGAGTGGGAGGACCCCAAGGGCGTGCCGATCTCGGCGATCCTCTTCGGCGGCCGGCGCGCCACCGCCGTACCGCTGGTGACGGAGTCCTTCGACTGGAACCACGGCGTCTTCCTCGGCGCCAACGTGGCCTCCGAGAAGACCGCCGCCGCCGAGGGCAAGGTCGGCGAGCTGCGCCGCGACCCGTTCGCCATGCTGCCGTTCTGCGGCTACAACATGGGCGACTACATGGGCCACTGGGTCGACGTCGCCAAGGACAAGGACCCGGCGAAGCTCCCGAAGATCTACTACGTCAACTGGTTCCGCAAGGACGACGAGGGCCGGTTCGTCTGGCCCGGCTTCGGCGAGAACGGCCGCGTCCTGAAGTGGATCGTGGAGCGGCTGGAGGGCACGGCGGAGGGCGTCGAGACGCCGATCGGCGTACTGCCCACCAAGGACGCCCTCGACACCGACGGCCTCGACCTCGCCGACTCCGACCTGGACTTCCTGCTCACCGTCGACAGGGACGTGTGGCGCGAGGAGGCCGCGCTCGTCCCGGAGCACCTGAACACCTTCGGCGACCACACGCCCCAGGAACTGTGGGACGAGTACCGCGCGCTGGTGCGGCGCCTGGGCTGAGCGGCCCCTGGGCCCAGCGGCCCACCCAAGACGCCGCGGCCGGCTCCGATCGTGCCCTGACCAGCAGTATCGTCACGGCCGGCCGCGGTGAGCACCACAGACCGGCGAGGCTTCGCACAACGGCGTGCGAGGCCCTGGGCCTGTCGTCGTCCCTCCCGTCCGCCCCGACGGGAAGGACGGCGGCAGGCCTTCGCCCGCCCCGCCCCCTTCACCGGGACTTCACTGCGACCGGTCCTCCAGGTACCGGGTGTGCGACTCCTGCCGCCGCGCCTCCGTCTCGCGCAAGCCCGCGGCCAGCCGTTCCGCCTCCTCCTGGAGCAGCGTCAGCTGCTTCTCCAGGTGCCGTTCGGGCGGCTCCTGGCCGGGGGCGAGCCGGGTCCACCACCGGGTCCGGACGAACGTGTCGACGGCCTCCGGGACGTCCTGCCGCACGGCCCGGGACAGCGCGTGGACGGCCTCCGGGTCCTGCGCGAGCAGCTCGGTGACCCAGCCGGGGTCCAGCAGCGCGGTCAGCAGCCCGGTCAGCTCGGTGAGCCGGCCCGCGGCGGCGGGCGGCAGGTCGACGTCCGCCAGATAGGCCCGGAGCCGGCCGAAGTCGGCGCGCACCTCGTCGAGCTGGGCGGACGGGTCGGGGAAGTCCGGCACCGGCGGGCGCTCCGGCGGGGCGATCAGCGCGCCCGCGCCGTACAGCCCGGCGACCACGACCGGCCAGTACGGGCCCGCCACCCCGGCGAAGGTGAGGGCCAGGCCGGCCAGCCCGCACAGGCTCCCGGTGATGTTCTTGCGGGACTCCAGGTATCCGGTGAACCCGGTGAACCTACTGGTAGCCACGGATCTCCTCGAAGGCGCCGTCCAGCGAGCCCTCCTGGGCGTCGAAGAGGCGGCCGCCGGTCAGCTCGGCGATGTGCTCCAGCTCGGAGCGGTCGGAGTCGCCGAAGAGGATGGGGAAGACGGGGATGTCCTGCCGCGCGCCGCTCAGCTTCCGGTAGAAGTCGTCGAAGTCCCCGGCGTCCGCCCCGGCGGTGTTCTCGCCGTCGGTCATCAGCACGATCGAGGTGAACGTGTCCCGGCCGGTGCCCAGGTGGTCGTACGCCTTCTGGAGCGAGGTGTAGATCGCGGTGTCGCCGTCCGCCTCCAGCTCTTCGGTGTCCTCGCGGATCGCGGCCAGCCCGGTCTCCGGATCGGAGGGGCTGACGACATGGGTGCGGACGCTCTTCACGTCCGAGCCGAACGGCATCAGGGTGACCTCCTCGCGGTCGCGGAAGTCGCCGGTGAGACCGGTGAGCGCGTCCTTGAGCCCCTGGAGCCGGTCGCCCTCCATGGAGCCGGAGGTGTCGAGGACGTACACCGTCCGGGAGGGCCGGCGCAGTTCGTTCTCGTACGCGTCGAGCAGTCCGTCGGCCACCGAACGGCTGCCCGGGAAGGGCAGTTCGCGCCGTCGGGTGGTGTCCAGTCCGGACGCGGGCGGTACGGAGGCGACGACCGGGCGGCGGTGGGTCCGCGTGGTGATCAGCTTCTGGACGCCGGGGGTGCGCAGCGCGTCGGCGACCTTCCTGACGTCCTCGCGGGTCGTCGCGTCGGTCGCGGCCAGGGAGGACAGCGGGTAGTCGGCGGTGACCACGCCGTCCTTGGGCCGGATCACGGTCAGCCCCGGGATGCCCATGAGCACCGACTCGTAGTTGAGCAGCGCGTCGACGTCACCGCGCCGCCGGTAGGCGCTCGCCAGCCAGCCCGACGAACCCGACGTCAGCTTCTGCCCGGCGAAGAACTCCTTCAGCCGCGGGCTCGCCTTCGTGACGTCCGCGTCGGTGAGCGCGGACTGGGCGCCGGAGAGCGCCGAGGCGACCGAGATCAGGGTGGCGAAGCCGGAGTTCGAGCGGGCCGGGTCGGTCATGCCGTAGGTCAGCCCGCCGTCCCGGACGGCCTGCTCGATCTGCGACCAGGTGACGTTCTCCGGCGTCCAGCCCAGCGCGTTCATCGTCCGCGTCTTCACACCGAGCGCGACCGGGCTGGACATCACCGGCGTCTCGGACACGACCTTCTCCGCGACCTCCGGCCGCAGCCGCAGGTAGTCGTTGGAGGACAGCCACACGGCGTCGTAGCGCGCGTCGGCGCTCTTCTCCGCCAGCAGGTTCACCGCGTCCAGGGTGCCCATGTAGGTGGGCCGGATCGTGACGCCGGTGTCCTCGCGGACCTGCTCCCACACCGGTTCCATGTCGGCGAGTTCGCTGGAGGCGAGGACCCGCAGGGTGCCGGGCGCGGGGGCGGCGGGGTCGTCCTCGCGCTCCTGGCCGGTGCAGGCGGTCAGCAGCAGGGCGAGCGCGGTCAGGGCGAGCAGGGGCCGTCTCATCCGAGGCCTCCGTCCAGCGGGCCCCGCGACCAGCTGCGCTCCAGGTAGGTGCTCGCGCCCTGGAGTTCCGCGGTCAGGCTCTCCACGGTCGCCGCCATCGCCTCGGTCGCCTGCACCTTGTAGCTGTCGATGGTGTCGAGGGTGCGGTAGATCTGCTGGAAGGCCGCGCGCAGGGTCTCGGTGCCCACGGCCGGGTCGGCGGCGATCCGCTGGATCTCCCCGCTCTGCGTGGCCATCATCTCGGCGTTGCCCCGGATGACGTCCTCGGTCGTCCCGCGCAGCGCGTCGACCTGCTCGATGACCTTCTTCTGGTGGTCCAGGGCGGAGGCCAGCATCACGGAGATCCGCAGTGCGGAGACGGTCGTGGTGGCCGCCCGGTCGACGCCCTTGATCAGCTCGTCGTTGTTGCGGCGTACGACGTCCATGGCGAGGTAGCCCTGCGCGCACACCGCGAGCTGGGTGAGCAGGTCCTGGTGCTTCTGCCGGACGGGGAAGAGGACGTCGGCGCGCAGACCGTCGGCGCGCTCGGGGTCGGTGCCCGCGACGCCGGTGATGTGCCGCTCGACGGCCGTGTCCAGGGCGTCGGTGAGGACGACGTACTCCTGGAGCTTGCCCATGGTCTCCCAGAGGCGGACCCGCTCGGTCTGCAACGCGGCGTTGTCGCGGCGCAGTTCGTCCTGTCCGCCGCGCAGCGACCCCACGATTCTGTTCAACGTTCCTTGCGCGGAGGCGTACTTGGCGACGTGGTCGCGCAGCTTGTTGCCGCCGGGCAGCCGGGACAGGAACCTGCGTCCCTTGTTCGCGGACAGGTCGCGCGGGTCCAGGTCCTCCACCACCCGCCGTAGTGCGACGAGCGAGCCCGCGACCTGCGACTGGGCGTCACCGCCCTGGTCGGGCAGGCTGCGGACGGTCCGCTCCAGCATGCGGTTGGACTGCGCGGCGGCCGTGCGCATCTCTCCGGCGCCGAGCGCGGTGATCTCACCGACCTTGCCGGCGAACTCGGGTGAGCGGGCGTCGAGGACGGCGAGTGACTCGACGTACGCGGCGGCCTTGGCGGCCATGTCGGTGCGTACCCCGTCGTCCACCGGGACGAGTCCGCCGGCCTTCTCGCGCGGCACGGCGGCCACCGGCTCGGGCGGGGTGAGGGTGAAGGTGTCGTCGGTCGTGCTCATGGTGGTGTCCCCCTTATCCGCGCGCCCGTCGCGCCAGCTCGTGCAGCACCTTCGAGGTGGGCACGGGCGCCTGGCGGACGCCGGTCAGTCGCTGCTTGAGGTAGGTGCCGGCCGAGGCGAACTCGGCGGTGTCGCCCTGCGGGCGGAATCCGTGCCGGACCTCCAGCTCGCGCAGCCGCGGGTCGGTGGCGAGGAGTCCGGCCACGGCCTCGCCGTTCTCGGCGAGCGGTACGGCGGTGTGGTCGCTGTTGACCGTGGTGTCGGGGTAGAGGACGACCAGGTCGTCGGGCTGCTGTCCGTCCGCGAGGAGGGCGGCGACCTGCGACTCGTAGACGAGGACGAGCGGGTTGCCGGCGCCGCTGACGAAGTCCCGGAAGGCCGCGTCCGTGCTGGACTGCTGGGCGCCCTGCACGCTGACCAGCTTGTGCAGCAGCGGCCCGGCCCTGTCGACCTCGGCGTCGCTCGCGACGACCTTGCCCTCGTTCGCGACGTAGGAGGCGGCGGCGAGGTAGAGGGCACCGGAGTTGGAGGTCTCCGGGTCGGTGCTGGACAGGTACAGGGTGCCCGTCAGCTCACCGTACGTGTCGGCCCCCTTGAGCTGCTGCCAGGTGCGGTCGGCGCGGGCCGCGTCGAGGTAGGCGGCCATCTCGAACGTGCCCCGGTGCTCGGCGTCCAGGGTGGCGAGGCCGTTGCCGGCGAGCACCTCGGCGGCGTTCTTGTGCGCCACCACGACGAGCGGCGAGTAGAAGGGGCGGGGGAGGGTCCCCGTCACCTTGTACTTGGCCGCCAGCTCGACGGCCGGTGCCTGGCTGGAGGGCAGGGCGAGGTCGTACCCCTCGAGGTCCAGCCCTTCCATGGCCCAGGACCCGGAGGTCTCGGCCTGCACGGTGTAGCCCTTGGCGGCGAGGGCCTCCACCACGTCCGGGTCCGCGAAGAACTCCGCCTTCTCCGACCCGATGACCATGCGCACGGTCTTCGTTGCCGTGCCTGTCGCCTCGTTGTCCCGGCCTGCGACGACGGCGGCCACCACGCCACCGATCAGCAGCACCGCGAGGACTATTCCTGCGATACGTCTCACGCGGGGAGCGTGCTCGCGGAACGGGTCGTTCCTGGGGGAGCCGGGTGAACGGGGGGTGAAGGGGGCGCCCCGGAACGCAACGGGAGGGCGGAGTTCCTCTTCGCGCGGGTGGCAGAAGGTCAGTGAGCGACGCTGCCGAGCCTGCCGTAGCGGCGGAACTCGGAGGTGTCCACCGTCCAGGGGCCGAACGGCACTTCGTCCCCGTAGATGTAGGACTCCTTGCCGGTGTAGCGGCCCTTGCAGGGTTCGGAGTGCACCTCGACGGTCCCGGTGCGCGGGTCGACGATCAGGTAGTGGGGGATGCCCATGGCGGGGTAGTCGGCGAGCTTCTCGACGTAGTCGTTGTTCGGGTTGGACGGCGAGACGATCTCGATGACGGCGAGCACCTGGGTGGCGTCGACGGCCGGGCCTTCCTCGTCGAGGACGTCCTCGGGGATGACGACGGCGTCGGGGAGGCGCATCCGGCCGAGTCCGGGATGCTCGATCTCGGGGCCGTTCGCACAGACGTATCCGGGGTGAGTGGCGGCAAGCTGTACGTCCAGCTGCTTGCAGATGCGGCGGATGGTGCCCTCGTGACGCTTCGACGGGCACATCATGGCCAGTATCGGACCGGCTGGGCCGATCTCGATGCTCCAGGTCCCTTCGAGCTGCTCGGCGACTGCCCCGAGTTCTTCGGCGATGGCGCGCATCTTCGCGTACTCCATGGCTTCAGAATAGGGCGATCGTGGCGCCCGGTCCGCGCGTCGCTGCGGGTGCACGCGGACCGGGGCCGTTCACGGGGACCCCGGGGAGGACCGGCCCCGGGTGGGGGCCGGCCCGGGAGGGGTCAGCCGGCGGGGGTCAGTTCCCCGCCGGACAGCGCGGCGGTGTGCGCGTCCATGCGCTCCGCCGCGAGGATCGCCACCGCGGTGTCGGCTCGCGACGCCGCGACGACGAGGGCGCGCCCGGCGAGCGTGTGCGCCCGCTCGTGCAGTGCCGTGAGGGGGTCCTCACGGCTGCCGGATGTCACCGCGCGGACCGGCGTCCGTCCTCCCCGCAACCGGGCCACCTGCTGCGCGAGCCGTTCGGCCGCGGTGTCCAGGTCGGTGGACGGTGCCTGCGCGCGCAGCTCGTCGGTGACGGCGAGCAGCGCGGCGAGATGGCCCGCGAGCTGGATGTCCAGCTCCTCCTCGCGGGACCGATGGGGGAAGTCGGAGGTGGTGCCGGCCATCGTGCTGTGGACCGACTTCGTGCGGATCGGTTCGTACATGAGGATGGCCTCCCGTGCTCTGACAGGAAACCATCCTAGCTTAGATCTCGTCTAAAGTTGACTTGATCGCAAAATCGGACTTATGCGATCATGGCGGTGAGGGCCGAGGCGAGGTCAGTGCTGGCCGTAGCCGTCCAGGAACCGCGCGATCCGGCCGACGGCGTCCCGCAGGTCCGTGACCGTCGGCAGGGTCACCACCCGGAAGTGGTCCGGTTCGGGCCAGTTGAAGCCGGTGCCCTGGACGACCATGATCTTCTCCCGGCGCAGCAGCTCCAGGACCATCCGCCGGTCGTCCTTGATCTTGAACACCGCGGGGTCCAGCCGCGGGAAGAGGTACAGCGCCCCCTTCGGCTTGACGCAGCTCACCCCCGGGATCTGGGTCAGCAGCTCGTACGCCACGTCCCGCTGCTCGCGCAGCCGCCCGCCCGGCAGCACCAGGTCGTTGATGGTCTGGCGTCCGCTGAGCGCGGCCACGACGCCGTGCTGCCCCGGCATGTTCGCGCACAGCCGCATGTTCGCCAGGATCGTCAGGCCCTCGATGTAGGAGTCGGCGTGGGCGCGCGGGCCCGAGATCGACACCCAGCCGACGCGGTAGCCGGCCACCCGGTACGCCTTCGACATGCCGTTGAAGGTCAGGGTCAGCAGGTCCGGGGCGACCGAGGCGGTCGGGGTGTGCGTGGCGCCGTCGTAGAGGATCTTGTCGTAGATCTCGTCCGAGCAGACCAGCAGGTTGTGCCGGCGGGCGATGTCGGTCAGGCCCCTGATCATCGCCTCGTCGTACACCGCGCCCGTCGGGTTGTTCGGGTTGATGATGACGATCGCCTTGGTGCGGTCGGTGACCTTGCGCTCGACGTCGGCGAGGTCCGGCATCCAGTCCGCCTGCTCGTCGCAGCGGTAGTGGACGGCCGTGCCGCCGGAGAGGGAGACCGCCGCGGTCCACAGCGGGTAGTCGGGTGCCGGTACGAGGACCTCGTCCCCGTCGTCCAGCAGGCCCTGCATCGCCATCACGATCAGCTCGGAGACGCCGTTGCCGATGAAGACGTGCTCGACGTCGGTCTCGATGCCCAGGGTCTGGTTGTGCATGACGACCGCGCGGCGCGCGGCCAGCAGCCCCTTGGCGTCGCCGTAGCCGTGCGCGGAGGAGACGTTGCGGAGGATGTCCTCCAGGATCTCCGGCGGGCAGTCGAAGCCGAACGCGGCCGGGTTCCCGGTGTTCAGCTTCAGGATGCGGTGCCCTGCCGCTTCCAGGCGCATCGCCTCCTCGAGAACCGGGCCCCGGATCTCGTAGCAGACGTTGGAGAGCTTCGTGGACTGGATCACCTGCATGTCTGGGAGCTTACGGCTCGGTAACGCTCCTCGGGGGGTGTTTTCCGCCACGTGAGACGGGTGGTTTGTGCGGTTATCGCCCTCCGCTGTCCCTTGTGCCCCACGGATACCTAGAATCCACGGTCATGTTCAGGCCAGGTGAAAGTGAGGTGTCCCCGGTGCGTCCGAACGTGTACCTCCCGGACGCGGCGGACGCGCCGGCGTACGAGCAGTACCGGGATCCGGCCGCCGCGCACGGCTGGGAGATCGCCTATGACGAGACGGCCGAGCTGCCGCGCGTGGCTTCCGCCGGCGCCGGTGCCGCCCCCGATGTCGATGTCGATGCCGATGCCGACGCGGGTGCCGGTGCCGGGGCCGGGGGCGGTCGCGCGGCCCGGCGGCGTGCGGCGGCTCGCGGGGCGGGGTCGGGGCGGTCGCGGCGGGTGGTGGCCGCCGTGGGGGCGGTGGGGGCCGTCTCGGTGGCCGCGCTGATCGCGGGGATGGGGTCCTCCGGGTCCCCGGAGGACGGCACACGCGGTGAACAGGGGGGTACGCGCTCGGAGCCGGCGGAGTCGGCCACCCCGGCGGAGTCGGTGTCCCCGTCGGCGTCCGGCTCCGCCGGCGGGGCCGGCCGGACTCCCGGCGCGTCCGCCGGCGCGTCCGCTGGCGCGTCGGGCTCCGCGTCACCGGAGGTCTCGGAGACCACGGCGGGTGCGGTGTCCGGGGCGACCGCCGGGGTCGACACGCCGACGGCCGACGGGACGGCCGGCTCCGGCTCCCCTACGGCCAAGGGCAACGGGAAGGGGCACGGGGCGAGCGGGTCCAAGGGGAACCGGTAGGGCGCGGTGGCCAGGGCGCTCACGGGGCCTGGCGGCGTGCCCGGCCCCCGGCTCTCCCGGCCCGGCCCTGCCTCCCGGCCCTGCCTCTCGGCCCTGCCTCTCGGCCCTGCCTCTCGGCCCTGCCTCTCGGCCCTGCCTCTCGGCCCTGCCTCTCGGCCCTGCCTCTCGGCCCTGCCTCTCGGCCCTGCCTCTCGGCCCTGCCTCTCGGC
>NZ_JBIVJP010000022.1:0-56651 GCF_044750285.1 Streptomyces sp. NPDC088812
GGCGCCCGCGTGGGCGCCCATCCGGGCGCCGATCACCGCAATCCGTGCATTGCCCGCTACTTTAGCGCCCACCACCGCCGGTGACGCGGTGGCCCCGGTGCGCACCGGGCCGACGGCGTGGGTACCGGCACGGGCGCTCCCGTCACCAGGCGGCCGCGCCCCGCCGTGGGGGTGAGGACGCAGGTCTGAGTACGGCTACTCAGGTGCGGAGATGAGTACGCCCGCGGATGGGGCGCCACCTGCGCGGACGGGAGAGTGGAGGCACGGGAAGGGGCTCGGCTCCGGCACCGCCGGCACGGGGCGGCGGAACGGCGCCGGCCCTCGACCGCTCCTTCCGCCGGCCCCGTCGGCGGAAGCGAGGCACGGGGAGCGGGGATCGGGGGAGCGGGGAACGACCGGACGGGGGAGGAACCGGGGTAAACCCCGGGGAATCGGGAGGACGGGGGACGGGGGATGGGGATACGGGGGAGCACGGGGAGCGCCGGTGCGTGGTGGCCCGCGGGGGACGCGGCCGCCACGCACCGGCGCTTTCATCGTGCCGGAGCCCGGAGCCCGGAGCCCGGAGCCCGGAGCCCGGAGCCCGGAGCCTTCCGTGTCTCTAGCGGTGGCCGCTGACGCGCCCCTGCAACAGCCGTGACAGCGCCGCGTGGACGTCGTCCAGGGAGCGCTCCGGCTGGAAGGCCTGCCAGTCCAGGGCGGCCACCAGCACCATGCCGACCAGCGCGGCCGCCGTCAGCGGCACGTCGATCTCGTCGCTGAACTCACCCTGCTCGATGCCCTCGCGCAGGACACCCTCCACGACGGCGACCGCCTCCTGCCGCACCACCAGCAGGGTGGACTGCCAGGCCCGGTTGGTGCGCCACAGCTCGGCCACGTACAGCTGGGTGAACGCCGGATAGCGGTCGATGAACACCAGGCCCGCGCGGATCATCGCGTCCAGGGCGTCGACCCGGCTGCCGCCCTCGCGCGCCGTGCGCTCGGCCGCCTCCCTCAGCGAGGCGGTGAGGAGGCCCACGCCGTGGCGCAGGAGTTCCTCGAAGAGGACCGACTTGCTCGCGAAGTTGTAGTAGACCGTGCCCTTCGCGACGCCGGCCCGCTCGGCGATCTCGTCCACCGTGGTGGCGGAGAAGCCCTGCTCGGCGATGAGGGTGACGGCCGCCTCGTAGAGCTTCTGCCGGGTGGCCTCGCGGCGGGTGCGGCCGCCCGGCGTGGTGGTGCTGTCCATGCCCCCGATTCTCACAGGTGCCCGGCCGCCCGGGAGCCCCGCCCGCGTGGTCACAGCGTGAGCTCCGGGTGCAGCCGGTCCAGTGTCCACACCTGGCGGCGGCGCGCGGACACGGCGGTCAGCGCGAGGGCGCCCGCGGTGAAGGCGGTCAGCACCACGCACGCGTGCCACACCGGTTGCAGACCACCGCCCGTGATGAGCCGGCGCAGCGCCTCGACCACGTAGCTCATCGGCAGGAAGGGGTGGAGCGCGGTGAAGAAGCCGGGGCTCGTCTGCACCGGGTAGGTGCCGCCCGCCGAGGTCAGCTGGAGCATCAGCAGGGCGAGGACGAGGATGCGGCCCGCCGCGCCGAAGCGGGCGTTGAGCCACTGCACCAGGGCCGCGAAGCAGGACGTCACCAGGAACAGGAAGCCCACCGTGCCGGCCGCCCGTGCCATGTCCAGGCCGATCGCCCAGTGCAGCACCGCCATCAGGGCCGCCGTCTGCAGCACTCCGACCGCCACCACCGGCAGCCAGCCCGCCAGTGCGATCCGCCAGGCCGAGGCGCCCGCCGCGAGCGCGCGCCGGTTCAACGGCGGGATCAGCATGTACGCCACCATCGCGCCCACCCACAGCGACAACGGGATGAAGTACGGGGCGAATCCGGTGCCGTAGTTGGGCGCCTTGTGCAGGTCCTGCGTCGCGAGCTGCACGGGGTCCGCCATGACGGCCGTGCGCGCGTCGCGGTCCTGCTCGTCGTAGTCGGGGATCTGCGCGGCGCCGTCGCGCAGCCCGCCGGCGAGCTTCACGGAGCCGTCGACCAGCTTGTACAAGCCGTCGTCGAGGTCCTCGGCGCCGGTCTTGAGCTTGCCGACGCCCTCGTCGAGGTCCGCGGCCCCGGTCCCGGCGGTGCCGAGGCCGGTGTGGAGCTTCTCGGCGCCCGCGGCGACCTCGGCGGCCCCCTTGTCGAGCGCGTTGATCCGGGACACGGCGTCGGCGATGTCCTCCGAGAGGTGCGGGGCGCGGTCGGCGAGTGCCTGGGCCTGCTCCTGGAGCGTGCCGAGGTCGGTGCGGAGCGCCTCCAGATCGCCGTCCTGGTCGGCGACGAGCGTGTCGACGTCGTCGGCGACCAGCGCGACGTCGGCGGCCGCGTCCCTCGCCTTCTCCAGGTCGGCGCAGGCGGCGTCGGGCAGCACCGGGGTCTCGCACCGCGTGCGGTAGACACCGGCCAGGGTGTCGGAGGCGGTGTGGGCGCTCTCGGCGGCGGCGGGGGCCGTCTTGACCAGGGTGGCGAGGTGACCGCGGATCACCTGGGCGGAGTCGGCGACCAGTTGGGCGGTGTCCCCGATGGTCTTCTCGTTGTCCTCGAGGAACGGCCCGGCCTTGGCGTAGGCCGCGTTGACCTTGTCGGCGAGGGCCTTGGTGCCGTCCGCGACCTTCTGCGCGCCGTCCTCCAGGTCACCGGCGCCCTTGTCGAGCTTCGTCAGGCCCTTGGACAGCTTGCCGCTGCCGGTCTTGGCGTCCTTCAGCCCGTCGGCGAGGTCCTGGGAGCCCTGTTCCGCCTTGCCGAGGCCTCCCTCGAGCTGGTCGGCGCCGTCGGCCGCCTCCACCGTCCGGCCGTGGATGTCGGAGAACGAAATGAAGATCCGGTCCAGGAAGGAGCGCGACGCCTTCGTCGACGCGGCCGAGCGCACCTCGCTGAAGACCGTCCGCGAGATCTGCCCGACGATGTAGTTGTTCGCGTCGTTGGTGCGCACCCGCAGGGCGCCGGTCTCGGGGGAGTCGCCCGCGCCGGAGGCGATCCGCCGGCTGAAGTCGGCGGGCATGGTCAGCGACAGGTAGTACGTCCCGTCCTCCACACCCGCGCGTGCCCGCGCCGCGCTCACCTGGTGCCAGTCGAAGACCTCGCTGTCGCGCAGCTCTTCGGTGATGTCGTCCCCGGCGGTGATCCTGCGGCCGTCGGCGGTCGCGCCCTCGTCGTCGTTCACCAGGGCCACGGGGATGCGGTCGAGGCGGCCGTAGGGGTCCCAGAAGGACCACAGGTACAGCGCGCCGTAGAGCAGGGGCAGCAGCAGGAGCGCCACCAGCGCGGCCCGGGGGAGCCTCCCCCGGCCGAAGCGGCGCAGCTCAAGCGCGGCCAGTTTCGGCGAGCGCATCCGCCGGGTCCTCCTTGTCGTCCGTGCCGGTCGTGCCCTTCATGCAGTTCGTGCAGCTCGTGCCGCCTGTCCCGGCTGCGTCGTCGGGCCGGTCGGGCTCGTCAGGCGCGTCCCGGTCGGCGTGGTCGTCCGCCGGTGCGTGGCGGGGGCCGCGGGTGGCGACCGTGACGGCGCCCTCGGAAGCCTCCCCGCAGACCGCGAGCACCGTCGTGCCGGCCTCGGTGAGGGACGCGAACAGCGCGTGCACGTCGGCCCGTTCGGCCTCGGACAGCTTCAGGTCGGCGTCGTCGACACCGAGCAGCCGCGGCCGGCCGACGAGCGCCAGCGCCACGGAGAGCCGCAGGGCCTCCAGCCGCTCCAGATCGCGCACGGCGGTCCGGGAGCCCTTGGACAGGGCCTCCGGGTCGAGCCCGGCCGCGGCCAGCGCGGCGTCCACGCACCGCTTCGTCCCGGCCGCCTTCTCCGCGCGCGGCCGCAGCAGCTCCCGTACGGACCCGGTGAACCGCCGCTCCAGCAGCGCCCGTTCGCGCAGGTGCTCGCCGACGGTCAGGGCCGGGTCGAGGTCGGTGACTCCGGCGACGTGGGCCAGGGCGCTGATCCGGCGCACCGCCGCCAGGTGCCCCGGCAGCCGTGCGGTGCCCACGGTCGCGGTGCCCTCCGTCGCCCTCATCCGGCCGGTGAGCGCCAGCAGCAGGCTGGTCCGGCCGGAGCCGGAAGCGCCCTCGATCACGATCAGCGAGCCGGGCTCCGCGTCGAGACCGACGTCCCGGAACGCCCACCCGCGCGGGCCGCGCAGTCCGAAGCCCTCGGCCGTGACGCGGACTCCGTCTCCGTCCCCGGTCACGCTTCCCCCTGTCGAGACTCATTTTGAACTGACTGGTCAGTGCAAAAACTAGCCCGAACCTTCGGTCGAAGCAAAAGCCCAGGTCAGAACGGATTGTCAGTGGCATACCGCACGATGGGCACATACGGCACCCGTAGTAGGTGTGCCGTCACCCAGACGACAGGAGGTTCGTCATGGCCAGCCACCACGCAGCAGCCGCCCGTCGGCACCGCGGTACCGGCCCTGCCCCCTCACTGACCGGCCCGGCGAGCGATGTGCACCCCGTGCTGCGCCGGACCACGGCCCCGCCCGCCGCCCTCGACCTGCTCGCCCAGGCCCGCGCCGGACTGGACGAGGCGACCGTCCTCGAGACCCCCAACGAGCGGTACGCCACGGCCCACCTCGCGGCCCTGCGCACCGCCGCCGCCGTGCTCGCCGCGCGCGGACGGCCCGAGACCACACCCAGGCGCCGCGCCCGCATCCGGAGCGCCTGGGAAGTGCTCCCCGAGATCGCGCCCGAACTCACCGAGTGGAGCGCCCTGTTCGCCTCCGGCGCCGGGCGCCGCGCCCGGGCCGAGGCCGGCATCCGGGGCGCGGCCAGCCGCCGCGACGCCGACGACCTGATACGCGACGTGGCGATGTTCCTCGGTCTGGTGGAGCGCCTGCTGGTCCTCCAGCCGGTTCTGCCCCCGCCCCGCCGGGAGAGCGAGGAACCGGATACGCCGGGCGCCGGGGGCGGACCGGACGGCCCGGAGCCGGGCCGGGGCATGCCGGACGCGGGGTGAGGAGGACGTGATCCGCGCCGTGCGTACGGCCCGCCCCCTGCGCCGGTGCACCGGACGCCGGACCGCGCCCCGCCGGTGGCGCCCGCCCCCGCGACCCGTGCGCACCGCAGTGACCAGGCGCGGTACGGAAGGCAATAGGGTGGAAGACGCCTGAGACCTTCCCTCCCCCCGCAGCCCGGGGCCGGGAAGGTACCCCGTTCGCTCCGCCGCGCAAGAGGCGGTGCCGCGCCGAGGAGTCAACTGCCGTGCCGGACCCGATGCGCCCCCGCGCCTCTCTCCGTACCGCCGTGGTCTGGGAGGTCCTCCGGGACGCCCTCGACCGCCGGGTCAAGGCAACGGGGCGTGAGTCGCTGGACGTCCTCGACACGGGAGGCGGCAGCGGCAACTTCGCCGTGCCCGCCGCCCGCCTCGGGCACCGGGTCACCGTCGTCGACCCCAGCCCCAACGCGCTGTTCGCCCTGGAGCGCCGCGCCGCCGAGGCCGGCGTCGCCGACCGGGTGCGCGGTGTGCAGGGCGACGCCCACGGCCTCTTCGACGTCGCCGAGCGCGGCGGCTACGACGCCGTCCTGTGCCACGGCGTCCTGGAGTACGTCGACGACCCGGCCGAGGGCGTCCGCAACGCGGTGGCCGCGCTGCGCTCCGAGGGCGTCCTCAGCCTGCTCGCCGCCGGCCTCGGCGGAGCCGTCCTCGCCCGGGCCCTCGCCGGCCACTTCAAGGAGGCCCGCCAGGCCCTCGCCGACCCGGACGGCCGCTGGGGCGAGGGCGACCCCGTGCCCCACCGCTTCACCGCCGAGCAGCTGACCGGACTGGTCGAGGGCGCCGGACTCAGGGTCGCCGCCGTGCACGGCGTGCGCGTCTTCGCCGACCTCGTCCCCGGCGTGCTCGTGGACACCGAGCCCGGCGCCCTGGAAGCCCTGCTGAAGCTGGAGGAGGCGGCGGCCGAGCTGCCCGCCTTCCACTCCGTGGCCACGCAGCTCCACGTGCTCGGTGAGACGCGGGCGACGGACGGTACCTGAGCGCCCTCCCGGGACGCGCCGCTGATCAGCGACTTGGCCGCACATGGAGTACGCCACAGGCCCCCCGTTCGAGCGCTGTGCGCCGTATGATCGAGGGAGACCGCCCGGCATGACGGGTCGGCCGCTGGGGAATGGAGATGTCAGCGGACCGGGACGTCCATGACGGGCTCCGGTTGGCCAATTGGCGCAGAGGGGCGGGTTTCACGGGGGCGATTCCCTGCCTATCCTGAAGGGACCCCCCGGGTCGCCCCGGCGACTGCACGATGAGGAGGACTCCGTGCCGCTCTCGGAGCACGAGCAGCGCATGCTCGAGCAGATGGAGCGAGCGCTGTACGCCGAAGATCCCAAGTTCGCGTCGGCGCTCGAGGGAAGCGGGCTGCGTACGTACACCCGGCGGCGGGTCTACCAGGCAGTCGCGGGCTTCCTGGTGGGTATCGCGCTCCTCATGGCCGGCATGGTCGCCAAGCAGGTCTGGCTCAGCGTGGTGGGATTCCTCGTCATGCTGGGGTGCGCGGTTCTCGCCGTGACCGGCTGGCGCAAGGCCCCCAAACCCGGTGAACAGCCGACGGGAGCCCCGCACGCCCGCGGTCAGGGACGGGCGAAGCGCTCCATGATGGACCGGATCGAGCAGCGCTGGCAGCGCCGCCGTGACGAGCAGGGTGGCCACGGCCACTGAATTCTGCCCCGGCGTCCGGCAGGGCCGTACAGCTCGTGCCACGACTTCGGTGAGGGGGGTGACCACCCGGTCGGGTGGTCACCCCCCTCACGCATGCGCCACCCGCCGCCACCGCCCGGCCCAGCCGGTCTCGCCCAGCCTTGCGCGGCCCCCGTTGCCCGCCCGGCGGACCCGGCGGACCCGGCGGCCCAGCCGGCCCCGCCCGCCCCACAGCGAACGGCCTCCGGGAGCATCGCATCCCCCAGCGTTCGGGGGCCCCCGGTCCTGGATCACTCCCGGGACGGGGGCCGAACGCAGCGCTCCCCGTGGCCCCGCGCCGCGAGGCCACCGCCGCTGCCACCGGCCGACCGCTCGGACCGGCCCGAGGGGCTCAGGAAGCTCACCGCCTCCCACCGGCCCGCGGGGCTCGGAGCACCCGCCGCCCCCCGTTCCTCCGGGCCCGCGGGGCTCGGAGCACCCGCCGCCCCCCGTTCCTCCGGGCCCGCGGGGCTCGGAGCACCCGCCGCCCCCCGGTTCCTCCGCCCGCGGGACTCAGAGCGCGCCCCGCCGCCCGCCGTTCCTCCCGGCACGCGCCGGGCGCTGTCAGCCGTCCTCGTGTCCGGACGGTGACGCGCGGCGGGTCAGGGCCGCCCACCGGGCCGCCCCGGCCGCCCGCAGGGCCGTCCACCGGTCCGTGAGCTCCCAGACCGCACGGACGGCCGAACGCGGTGCCAGCACCGCACGCAGCCGCGCACGCCGGCCGGCCCGCGCGCGCAGGGCCGCCCCCACCCCGCGCACCTCGTCGGCCAAGCCTGCTTCGGCACGTGGCTTAGGCGCGTACAGCACCTGCTCCACGGCGCCCGCGACCCGGTGCACCGAGCGGGCCGCCGCCTCGTCCAGCTCACCGAGCCGGACGATCCGCTCGGCCGCCCGGCGGGGCGTCAGCGCCTCGTCGGGGGCGATGCCGTAGTCCCAGGCCGTGTCGGTGAGCTCCCGCCACACCGCCAGCACATGCCCGACGGCCGCCTCCGCGGCCTCGTGCGACGGCACGTCCGGCAGCACCGCCGGACCGGCGCCGGCGCCCGGACCGTGCCCGCCGCCGGTCCCGCGGGCGCCCGCTCCCGGGCCGGTTCCGGCGGACCCGGTGTGCCGGGCCGACGCCAGCCGCACCGCGCGGCGTCTGCGCCGCCACAGCATCGGGAGCAGCGGAACCATCAGGGCCGCAACCCCCAGCAGGGTCCAGCCGGCGGTCCGGTACCACGGGGTGCCCCCGCCGCCCTGCTCCGCCGGGTCCTGCGGCAGCGCGCCGGCGCAGCCGTCGAGCTGCCGGTCGACCGCCGAGCAGCTCGTGCTCTCCGACGGCTCCGCCGACGGGGACGCGTCCGCCGGGGCCGACGCCTGCGGCAGCTCCGGGACGGCGTCGCCCGACACCTCCGGGACGGTGTACGAGGGCGTCGTGCCCCGCGTCGGGGTCGGCTCGAAGCGGGTCCAGCCCACCCCCTCGAAGTACAGTTCCGGCCAGGCGTGCGCGTCCTTCAGGCCCACCACCACCGAACCGTCCGCCTGCGGCGAGCCGGGCGCGAAGCCCACCGCGACCCGGGCCGGGATGCCCAGCGTGCGCGCCATCGCCGCCATCGCGAACGAGAAGTGCACGCAGAAGCCCTGCTTGTCGCGGAGGAACCGGGCGATCGCGTTCGTGCCGCCGCCGACCTCCACCTCGGTGTCGTACTCGAAGCCGCCCGTCACCGCGAACCAGTCCTGCAGCGCCACCGCACGCTCGTAGTCGTTCGCCGCCCCCTCGGTCACCGCGCGGGCCGTGCGCTCCACCACCGCCGGAAGCGAGTCCGGCACCTCGGTGTACTCGCCGCGGATCGCCCCGGGGGCCTCCGGCGCCGAGGCCAGCTGCTGTGCCGTCGGCCGCACGTCGAGGCTGTCGACCTGGTACGTCTTGCCGCGCGTGGTCTCGCCGTGGTCGCCGACGAGGGCCATGCCGACCGGTTCGTACCGCCAGTTGCCGTCGATCCGGACACCGCTCGGCGGGTACGGCATCGGCAGCCAGTCCTGGGCGTACCAGCCGGCGGCCGAGACCCGGGTGGTGATCCGCGAGCGCTGGACGTCCGGGCTCAGGCCGGTGGGCGTGGGCAGCTCGTCCGGCACGGCGACGATGGTCCGCTTCGACGGCTTCCACGTGGTGCCGTCGAAGTCGTCCAGGGAGACGATCCGCAGGTACAGCCCCGAGACGTCGGCGGAGCTGGTGCGCAGGGTCAGAACCGTGCGGTCCTCGTCCACGTTCAGGCTGTCGCGCAGGGACACCAGCGGGTTGACCGCGGAGATCGTGCCCCCGCCGCCGCTGCCCGCCCCCACTCCGGTGCCGGCGCCGTCCAGCAGGCCGCCGTCGATCGCGGGCAGCGGCAGCAGCGGCACCACCAGGGCCACGCCCAGGGCGACCGCGCCGATCCGCCGCCCGGTGCGCACCGGGGCCACCGGGGCCGCCGGGGCGGACGGTCCCCCCGCGGCGCGCGGGCCGCCGCCGAAGACCCGGCCCCACTGCGAGAGCCGCTCCCGGCCCTCGGCCAGCAGCATCGTCAGGTATCCCGCGGCGGCGACCAGGAACCACACCCAGTCGGCCGCTCCGTCGGACAGGCCCGCGGCGATCGAGTACAGGGCGAGCAGCGGCAGGCCGGCCGGAGCCGCGTTGCGGTAGGTCACCGCGAGGCTGTCCACCACCAGACCGATCACCAGCACCCCGCCGACCAGCATCAGCCGGATGCCGTCGGACAGCGGGGCCGGGATCGCGTATCGCCCCACGTCGTCCGCGCCGGCCCGCAGCAGGTCGGCGAAGTGCTGGAACGCCTCCGGGCCGGGGACCAGCCCGACGAGGGCGTACTCCCGGGCGAACACCACGGTGAGCAGCACCAGCGTGACCAGCGCCTGGGCCAGGACGGTCAGCGGCCGGGCCAGCGGGGCCCGCCGCACCGCCGCGCCCGCCAGGGACTGGACGGCCAGCAGGAACGCGGCCTGCACGACCCAGACCAGCCGGTCGACCAGGGGCAGCAGGGCGCTCGACGCCGCCAGCGTGGCCGCCGCCGAACACAGGGTGAGCCGCGCCCGCCCGCTCATGATCCCGCCCCCCTGCCGCTCGTCCCGCCGCCCGCCGTCACCACGCCGGAGCGCTCGCCGTCCGCCCGGCGCCACAGCTCGCCCAGCGCGGCGCCCCGCGGCACGCTCAGGGCCGTCCACCCCGCCTCGCGCAGCATGCGCAGCCGCTCCTGTGTCCTGTTCATCGGATCGGGCCCGGCATTCGGTTCACGCCCCCAGCCGTCGCCGTCCAGCAGGAAGGCGACGGCACCCCCGCTGCGCCGCCGCATCCTCGCGGCCACCGCGGCCTGCTCCTCGTCGAGCTCCCCGAGGAACGCCACCAGCAGCCCCTCGTCGCCGCCGCGCAGCACGTCGTAGGCCGGCGACAGACCGGTGCCGTCGGAGTGGTCGATCACGGCGAGGGTGTCCATCATCAGCCCGGCCGCGTCCGCCGACCCCTGGCTCGCCCCGGCGAACCCGTCGGCGCCCTCGCCGGGCACCGAGCTGCCCGTGTCGGTCAGCAGCCGCACGGAGAAGCCCCGCTCCAGCATGTGCACCAGCACGGACGCGGCGGCCGAGACCGCCCACTCGAAGGCCGAGTCGGGGCCCGCGCCCCGGAAGGCGAGCGCGCGGGTGTCGAGGAGCACGGTGCAGCGCGCGCGCCGGGGCTGCTCCTCGCGGCGCACCATCAGCTCGCCGTAGCGGGCCGTGGAACGCCAGTGAACGCGCCGCAGGTCGTCGCCGTAGCGGTAGCCGCGCGGGATCACGTCGTCCTCGCCGGCCAGCGCCAGGGAGCGCTGCCGCCCGTCGCCGTACCCCTTGGCGTCACCGCTGAGCGGCACCGGCGGCAGCGGCTCCACGCGCGGGACCACCGTCAGGGTGTCGTACGTCGAGAAGGAGCGGGTCAGCTCGCACATCCCGAACGGGTCGTTCAGCCGCAGCTGGAGGGGGCCCAGCGGGTAGCGGCCGCGCAGGTCGGAGCGGACCCGGTAGGACACCTCGCGGCGGCCGCCCGGCTCCACCCGGTCGAGCACGAAACGGGGGCGCGGCCCGAGCACGTAGGGCACCCGGTCCTGGAGCATCAGCAGGCCCGTGGGCAGCCGGGAGACGTTGTCCATGCGCAGGTGGACCCGCGCCTCGCTGCCGGCGGGCACCCGCGCGGGCGCCAGCCGGCGGCTGCCGGAGACCCGGTAGCGGGTGCGGTAGACCACGGCCGCGCAGACCAGGGGCAGCGCGGCCAGCAGCAGCCCCACCCGCAGCAGGTCCGGCTGCCCGAGCACGTAGGCGCAGACGGCGGCCGCGATGCCGGCGGCCAGGAAGGAGCGGCCGCGGGTGGTGAGGCCGGCCAGCGCGGTGCGGGCGCCGCCCCGCTCGTCGCGTTCGGCCTCGCCCCGCCCGGTCCCGCCGGAGGCCATCACAGCCTCCGCGGCGGCTGCTGGTCGAAGGCCTGCGCGCCGGCCCCGAAGCCGTGGCCGCGCTGCTGCCCGGAAACCGCGGGCACCGGTGTGCGCTGGAGGATCTCCTCGACGACCTGCTCGGCCGTACGGCGGTTGAGCTGGGCCTGTGCGGTGGGCAGCAGACGGTGGGCCAGGACGGCCACGGCGAGCTGCTGCACGTCGTCCGGCAGCGCGTAGTCCCGGCCGCAGAGCGCGGCGGACGCCTTCGCCGCGCGCAGCAGGTGCAGCGTCGCGCGCGGCGAGGCGCCGAGTCTGAGGTCGGGGTGGGTGCGGGTGGCGGCGACCAGGTCGACGGCGTACCTGCGGACCGCCTCGGCGACGTGCACCCCGCGGACGGCGTCGATCAGCTTGACGATCTCATGCGCGTGCGCCACCGGCTGGAGGTCGTCCAGCGGGCTCACCCCGCCGTGCACGTCGAGCATCTGCAACTCGGCCTCGGGGCTCGGGTAGCCGATGGAGACGCGCGCCATGAAGCGGTCGCGCTGGGCCTCGGGCAGCGGGTAGGTGCCCTCCATCTCGATCGGGTTCTGCGTGGCCACCACCATGAACGGGCTGGGCAGCTCGTAGGACTGCCCGTCGATGGTGACCTGGCGCTCCTCCAGGGACTCCAGCAGCGCGGACTGGGTCTTGGGCGAGGCGCGGTTGATCTCGTCGCCGATCACGATCTGCGCGAAGATCGCGCCCGGCTTGAACTCGAAGTCGCGGCGCTGCTGGTCCCAGATCGACACGCCGGTGATGTCCGACGGCAGCAGGTCGGGCGTGAACTGGATGCGCCGCACCGAACAGTCGATGGAACGGGCCAGCGCCTTCGCGAGCATCGTCTTGCCCACGCCGGGGACGTCCTCGATCAGAAGATGGCCCTCGGCGAGCAGCACGGTCAGCGAAAGCCGTACGACCTCGGGCTTGCCCTCGATCACTCCCTCCACCGAACTGCGGACACGCTCCACAGTCGCGGTCAGATCAGTGAGGCTCGCTCGATCGTCATAGGTCGTCACCCGGCCCTCCTCGGCCCGTTCCTCCGGGCCGACGCTGCGCGGACCGGCCCACCCCGAAACACGGGCGTCACGCGGGGAGAACCCCGCGTGACACCACTCCCGCATTCTTGCCGCCGTTACCGATTCGTGTCACTCGCCCGTGGACAACTGACAGCGATATGTCAGGTCTCAGGCCGGTTGTCCCGGGTCGATCTCGCGCAGCAGGCCGGTCTTCACGTCGAAGACGAAACCGCGCACGTCGTCGGTGTGCTGCAGGAACGGTGAGGTGCGCACCCGCTGCATCGACTGCCGTACGTCCTGGTCGACGTCCCGGAACGCCTCCACGGCCCAGGCGGGACGCTGACCGACCTCCATCTCCAGTTCGTTACGGAAATCCTCGGTGATCGACTCAAGGCCGCAACCGGTGTGGTGGATGAGCACGATGCTGCGGGTGCCGAGCTTGCGCTGGCTGATGGTGAGGGAGCGGATCACGTCGTCGGTGACGACGCCGCCCGCGTTGCGGATGGTGTGACAGTCGCCGAGTTCCAGGCCGAGGGCGGCGTGCAGGTCGAGGCGGGCGTCCATGCAGGCCACGACGGCCACCCGCAGCACGGGGCGGGCGTCCATGCCGGGGTCGGCGAACTGGGCGGCGTACCGCTCGTTCGCCTCGACCAGACGGTCGGTGACGGTGCCGCCGCCTATGGCGCCTTCGGACTCGACGGGTACGGATGCAGAAGTCGTCATAGCCATGACGTTACTGGTCACCGGCGTTCCGGGCCTCTCGTGAGAAGGGAAAAAGCCGTCATCACCTTGCGCCTGTGAGGTAAGCCACAGGAGGGAGCGTGCCGCGGCCGACCGGGTGAAATCCGCCCGCACACCGCTTGGCGCCCCGGCGGGCCCGCGACGCGCAGGCCGGTTGATTGACCGCGAGACAGGGTGGACTAAAGTGGCGCGAAGCGGGAGGCGACGATCTTCCCGCTGGTGAATTCCCCGTGAGACCCCGGCGCGGCAGCCGGAGATCTCCCCGCGTGCGCGGCGCGTACGTACGGCTCGGCCTCCTCCCGCTCCCGGCCGGCTGACGCCTGAGGCGCCGGCGGGCCTCCCGTCACCGGGGGTACCCCCGCGTCCGCCGGGGAGCGTGGGGACCCGGCGGTGCGGACGGGCCCGCCGGATCTGAGAGGGCCCAAGAGGTGGAGGGGCGCGAAGCGCATGCGAACGACGGCGAAGGCGCACGACCGGAGGGACGGACCCGGCACGTCCCGGTGATGCTCCGGCGGTGCCTGGACCTGCTGGCCCCCGCCCTGGAGCGGCCCGGAGCCGTCGTCGTCGACTGCACCCTCGGGCTCGGCGGGCACAGCGAGGCCCTGCTCACCCGGTTCCCCGACGTCCGGCTCGTCGCCCTCGACCGCGACACCGAGGCACTGCGCCTGTCCGGCGAGCGGCTGGCGCCCTACGGCGACCGCGCCACCCTCGTGCACGCCGTGTACGACGAACTGCCCGAGGTGCTGGAGCGCCTCGGCAGCCCGCGCGTGCAGGGCGTGCTGTTCGACCTCGGGGTCTCCTCCATGCAACTCGATGAGGCCGGGCGGGGGTTCGCCTACGCCCAGGACGCCCCGCTCGACATGCGCATGGACCAGACGACCGGCATCAGCGCCGCCGAGGTCCTCAACACCTACCCGCCCGGTGAACTGGTGCGCATCCTGCGGGCCTACGGCGAGGAGAAGCAGGCCAAGCGGATCGTCTCCGCGATCGTGCGGGAACGGGAGAAGGAGCCGTTCACGCACAGCGCCCGGCTCGTCGAGCTGATCCGTGACGCGCTGCCGCAGGCCGCCAAGCGGACCGGCGGCAACCCCGCCAAGCGCACCTTCCAGGCCCTGCGCATCGAGGTCAACGGTGAGCTCGCCGTGCTGGAGCGCGCGATCCCGGGCGCGGTCGGCGCCCTCGCCGTCGGCGGGCGGATCGCCGTGCTGTCGTACCACTCGCTGGAGGACCGGATGGTCAAGCAGGTGTTCGCGGCCGGAGCCGCCTCCACCGCGCCGCCCGGACTGCCGGTCGTGCCCGAGCGCTACCAGCCGCGGCTCAAGCTGCTCACGCGCGGTGCCGAACTTCCCACCGAGGAAGAGATCGCCGAGAACCGGCGGGCGGCTCCGGCCCGGCTGCGCGGGGCCGAGCGCATCAGGGAGGCCGTTGAGTGACGGGTGTGAGGCGGGCACGCCGGGGGACACCCCGGCCCGAGTGGGTTCGTGACTCCGACCCAGGGGAGGGCGAGTGAGCGGGAAACCCGAACTGAGGGGGAGGGCGGCCCGGCTTGCGCGTCTCTTCCCGGCGGGCCGCCCGCGTCAGGCCGCCCGCACCCCCTTCGTGCTGCTCGTCGTGCTGCTCCTCGGCGGCGGCCTCATCGGTCTGCTGGTGCTGAACTCCGCACTCAGCGAGGGGTCGTTCAGGAAGGACGACCTGGAGAAGGAGACCAAGGCCCTCACCGACGAGGAACAGGCGCTCCAGCGGGACATCGACTCCTACTCGGCCCCGGACGCGCTCCAGCGCCGCGCCCGTGAACTGGGCATGGTGCCCGGCGGAGACCCCGCCTTCCTCGACCCGGACGGCACCGTGAAGGGCGTGCCCTCCGCCGCCCCGCGGTCCTCGGCAGACACCGCCAGGGCCGTACGGCCCCCCGAGGTGATCGCCACCGGCCTGTCCGCGGTGACCTCCGCCTCCGACGCCCCGTCCCCAGCGGCCGCGGCCGGCCCCTACCCGGCGGCCCCCGCCCCGACGGCAGCGCCCACCCCAGTCCTTCCCCCGACCCCCGGCAGGTGACGGAAGTGTCCGACAGGCAACCGCCGCGCCGGCGCGTGCCCGGCCCCGCCCGGCCCGCCCGGCCCTCGCGCCCCGCCGCGGCCCGGCGCCGCCCCGGGCCCGGTGCCCGCCCGGCCCGCCGGCCGGCCGCGCCGCGGCCCGCGGCCCCCCGTGTCATCCGGCTCGGCAGCCCCCGGCCGCGCCTGCGGATGGTGGGCCTCGCGCTGACGCTGGTGCTGACCGCCTTCGTCGTGCGGCTGCTCCAGGTGCAGGCCGTCGACGCGAGCACGTACGCCGCCGCCGCGGAGCAGAACCGGTACGTCGGACAGGTGCTGGCCGCCGAGCGCGGTGAGATCACCGACCGCTCCGGCGTGGCCCTGGCGACCAGCGAGGACGCCTACGACATCACCGCCGACCCGACGATGTTCGCGCGCAAGCAGCTGAAGATCGACGACGGTCCCGAGCAGGCGGCCGCGCTCCTCGCGCCGATCCTCGGCCAGGAGCAGTCCGACCTCGTCGCGAAGCTGCGGCCGGAGGACGAGGACGCCCGCTACGCCAAGCTGGCCGGCCGCCAGACCCCGCAGGTCTGGAAGCAGATCAAGGACCTGAAGTCCGCGCTCGCCACCAAGGCGGAGACGGACGGCTCCACGGTCAACGTCCTCGCCGGCGTCTTCTCCGTCCCCAGCAGCAAGCGCGTGTACCCCAACGGCGACATCGCCGCCGGAATACTGGGCTGGGTCAACGCCGACGGCAAGGGCGGCGGAGGCGTCGAGCAGCAGCTGAACACGACCCTGACCGGCAAGGACGGCAAGATCCGCTACGCCCAGTCCGGCGGCCGCCAGGTACCCACCGCGGGCTCCACCGAGACGCCCGCCGTGCCCGGTTCCGACGTCGAGCTGACGATCGACCGCGACATCCAGTGGGCCGCGCAGAACGCCATCACCGAGCAGGTGGAGGAGTCGAAGGCGGACCGCGGCTACGTCGTCGTCCAGGACACCCGCACCGGCGAGATCCTCGCCATGGCCAACTCGCCCGGCTTCGACCCCAACGACCTGTCCGACGCCGACCCCGCGGCGCTCGGCAACGCGGCCCTCCAGGACGCCTACGAGCCCGGCTCCACCGCCAAGGTCATGTCGATGGCCGCGGTGCTGGAGGAGAACGCCGCCACCCCCCTGACACACGTCACCGTGCCCAACCGGCTGCACCGCGGCGACCGGCTCTTCCAGGACGACATCGACCACCCGACCTGGTACCTCACGCTCAACGGCGTGCTCGCCAAGTCCAGCAACATCGGCACCATCCTGGCGACCGGCCAGCTGGGCGGGACGCAGGCCGAGGCGAACGAGGTCCTCTACTCCTACCTGCGCAAGTTCGGCATCGGCAGCTACACCGGGCTCGGCTTCCCCGGCGAGACCAAGGGCATCCTCGCGGCGCCCGACGACTGGTCCACCTCGCAGCAGTACACGATTCCTTTCGGCCAGGGCGTCTCCGTCAACGCCGTCCAGGCGGCCTCCGTCTACTCGACGATCGCCAACGGCGGGGTCCGCGTCGAGCCGACCCTGGTACGCGGCACCAAGGGGCCCGACGGACGCTTCACCGCGGCCGAGGCCCCGCAGAAGACCCGGGTGGTCAGCGAGAAGACGGCCAAGACCCTCGCCCAGATGCTGGAGTCGGTCGTGGACGACGAGGAGGGAACCGGCGCCAAGGCGCGCATCCCCGGCTACCGCGTGGCGGGCAAGACCGGCACCGCCAACCGTGTGGATCCGGCCACCGGCAAGTACAACGGCTACACCTCGTCCTTCGCCGGGTTCGCGCCCGCCGACAACCCCCGCGTCACCGTCTACTGCGCGATCCAGAACGCCACCGAGGGCAGCTACTTCGGCGGCCAGATCTGCGGTCCCGTCTTCAAGCAGGTCATGGAGTTCACCCTGAAGTCCCTGCAGGTGCCCCCGACCGGGGCGAAGGCCGCGAACCTCCCGGTCTCCTTCACCCCCTGAGCCCTCCCGGGCGCCCCCGTCCCGCCCCCGACCCGTGAGCCCCTCACCCGTCCGCCCGCCCGTGTTCAGCGCCGAACCAGCCAGGAAAACAGCCCGTGACCATGATCACCCCCGATCCCGGGAACCACGCCCCGACCGGGCCCCCGCCCCGGCCCTCACTTCGCCCGCAGGCGGGTACGCCCGGTACGCTCACCGCCGTGCCACACGCTGATCAGTCCCAAACCACCCAGAAGGGCGCTTCCGTGACGTATCCGGGGCCGCCGCGACCGGTTCAGGTCTCCGCCACACCCCTCGCGGAGCTCGCCGATCAGCTGGGTGCCGCCATGCCGCAGGGCGCCGCCGAGGTCACGGGCATCACCCACGACTCCCGCGCCGTCCGCCCCGGCGACCTGTACGCCGCCCTCCCGGGCGCCCGTCTGCACGGCGCCGACTTCGTCACCCAGGCCGCGGGCCTCGGTGCGGTCGCCGTCCTGACCGACCCGACCGGCGCCGAGCGCGCCGCCGCGACCGGTCTGCCGGTGCTGGTCGTCGACGACCCGCGCGGGCGCATGGGCGAACTGGCGGCCACGATCTACGGCCACCCCGGCCGCGACCTGCTCCAGATCGGCATCACCGGCACCTCCGGCAAGACCACGACGGCGTACCTCGTCGAGGGCGGCCTGAAGGCCACCCGCGGCACGGCGGAGGAGGGCCGGCACGGAGCGCCGCCGGCCCAGGACGGCGGCGGGCGACGGGTCGGACTCATCGGCACCGTCGAGATGCGCGTCGGCGACGAGCGGATCAAGTCCGAGCGCACCACCCCCGAGGCCACCGACCTCCAGGCCCTCTTCGCGGTCATGCGCGAACGCGGAGTCGACGCCGTGGCGATGGAGGTCTCCAGCCACGCCCTGGTCCTCGGCCGGGTCGACGGCTGCGTCTTCGACATCGCCGTGTTCAACAACCTCAGCCCGGAGCACATGGAGTTCCACTCCGACATGGAGGACTACTTCCGGGCCAAGGCGCAGCTGTTCACACGTGAACGCAGCAGACTCGGCGTGGTCAACCTCGACGACGCGTACGGCCGCAGGCTCGCCGCCGGGGAGGCCGAGGTCCCGGTCGTCACCTTCTCCGCCGAAGGGCACCCCGACGCCGACTGGCGCGCCGAGGACGTCCGGATCGGACCCATGGACTCGACGTTCACCGCCGTCGGCCCCCGCGGTGAGCGCATCGCCGCCAGGTCGCCGCTGCCCGGCCCCTTCAACGTGGCCAACACCCTCGCCGCGATCGTCGCCCTCTCCGTGGCCGGCCTCGACCCGCAGGCCGCCGCCGACGGCGTCGCCGCCGTACCGGGCGTGCCGGGCCGGCTGGAGCGGGTGGACGCCGGGCAGCCCTACCTCGCGGTCGTCGACTACGCGCACAAGACGGACGCCGTCGAGTCCGTCCTCAGGGCGCTGCGCAAGGTCACCAAGGGCCGGCTGCACATCGTGCTCGGCTGCGGCGGCGACCGCGACACCACCAAGCGCGCGCCGATGGGCGCCGCCGCGGCCCGGCTCGCCGACACGGCCGTACTCACCTCCGACAACCCCCGCTCCGAGGACCCCCTCGCGATCCTCGCGGCCATGCTCCAGGGCGCCGCCTCCGTGCCGGCCCACGAGCGCGGCGAGGTCCAGCTCTTCGAGGACCGGGCCGCCGCGATCGCCGCCGCCGTCGGCCGCGCCCGGCCCGGCGACACCGTGCTGGTCGCGGGCAAGGGCCACGAGCAGGGCCAGGACATCGCCGGTGTGGTCCGTCCCTTCGACGACCGCCAGGTGCTTCGCGAAGCTATCCAGAAGACCCAGGGATGAACTTGTGATCGCCCTCTCCCTCGCCGAGATCGCAGCAGTCGTCGGCGGGCAGACGCACGACATACCGGATCCGACCGCGCGCGTCACCGGGCCGGTCGTCCGGGACTCCCGCGAGGTGGAGCCCGGCAGCCTCTTCGTCGCCTTCGTCGGCGAACGCGTGGACGGCCACGACTTCGCCCGCGCGGTCGTGGAGGCGGGCGCGGCGGCCGTTCTGGCGTCGCGCCCCGTCGGCGTGCCCGCGATCGTCGTGGACGACGTCCAGGCGGCGCTCGGCGCCCTCGCCCGGCACGTCGTGCGCACGCTCGGCACGACGCTCGTCGCCCTCACCGGCTCGGCCGGCAAGACCAGCACCAAGGACCTCATCGCGCAGGTGCTCCAGCACAAGGCGCCGACGGTGTGGACGCCCGGCTCGCTCAACAACGAGATCGGGCTGCCGCTGACCGCCCTGTCCGCCACCGAGGAGACGAAGTTCCTCGTGCTGGAGATGGGCGCCCGCGGCATCGGCCACATCCGCTACCTGACCGGCCTGACGCCCCCGAGGATCGGGCTCGTGCTCAACGTCGGCAGCGCCCACATCGGCGAGTTCGGCGGCCGCGAGCAGATCGCGCAGGCGAAGGGCGAACTGGTCGAGTCCCTGCCCGCGGCGGACGACGGCGGCATCGCCGTCCTCAACGCGGACGACCCCCTGGTCCGGGCCATGGCCTCCCGTACGACCGCGAAGGTGACCCTTTTCGGGGAGTCAGACGAAGCGGACGTACGCGCCGAGAACGTACGACTCACGGACAGCGGACAGCCCTGCTTCAGGCTTCACACACCCTCCGGTGCAAGCGATGTGACCATGCGCCTGTACGGTGAGCACCACGTGTCGAACGCGCTCGCCGCGGCCGCCGTCGCCCATGAGCTGGGCATGTCCGCGGAAGAGATCGCCACCGCGCTCTCCGAGGCGGGCTCCCTCTCCCGCTGGCGGATGGAGGTCACCGAGCGCCCGGACGGCGTGACGATCGTCAACGACGCCTACAACGCGAACCCCGAGTCCATGAAGGCCGCGCTGCGTGCGCTGGCGGCCATGGGCAGGGGGCGCCGTACGTGGGCGGTGCTCGGCAAGATGGCCGAGCTCGGGGACGAGGCGCTCGCCGAGCACGACGCGGTCGGACGGCTCGCCGTCCGGCTCAACGTCAGCAAGCTCGTCGCGGTCGGGGGCAGGGAAGCCGGCTGGCTGCAACTGGGCGCATATAACGAGGGTTCGTGGGGTGAGGAGTCGGTGCACGTGTCCGACGCACAGGCGGCGGTCGACCTGTTGCGCAGCGAGTTGCGCCCGGGAGACGTCGTACTCGTGAAGGCGTCCCGTTCGGTCGGCCTCGAGAGCGTCGCGCAGGCGCTGCTCGCGACCGGTGCCGAGGGTGAGGTCGCTGCCCGATGATGAAGCAGATCCTGTTCTCGGGTGTCATCGGTCTCTTCCTGACCTTGGTCGGCACGCCGCTGCTGATCAAGCTGCTCGCGCGCAAGGGATACGGCCAGTACATCCGTGACGACGGCCCGCGCGAGCACGCCAGCAAGCGCGGTACGCCGACCATGGGCGGTATCGCCTTCATCCTGGCGACCGTGGCCGCGTACTTCCTGTCCAAGGTCATCACCGGCCAGACGCCGACCTACTCGGGTCTGCTGGTGCTCGGCCTGATGGTCGGCATGGGCCTGGTCGGCTTCCTCGACGACTACATCAAGATCGTCAAGCGGCGGTCGCTGGGTCTGCGGGCCAAGGCGAAGATGGCCGGCCAGCTGATCGTCGGCATCGCCTTCGCGGTGCTCTCGCTCCAGTTCGCCGACGCCCGCGACATCACCCCCGCCTCCACCAAGCTGTCGTTCATCACGGACTTCGGCTGGACGATCGGCCCGGTGCTGTTCGTCGTCTGGGCGCTGTTCATGATCCTCGCCATGTCGAACGGCGTGAACCTCACCGACGGTCTGGACGGCCTCGCCACCGGCGCCTCCGTACTCGTCTTCGGCGCCTACACGTTCATCGGCGTCTGGCAGTTCCAGGAGTCCTGCGCCAACGGCGAGACCCTGACCAACCCCAACGCCTGCTTCGAGGTGCGCGACCCGCTGGACCTCGCGGTCGTCTCCTCCGCGCTGATGGGCGCCTGCCTGGGCTTCCTGTGGTGGAACACCTCGCCGGCCAAGATCTTCATGGGCGACACCGGTTCGCTGGCGCTCGGCGGTGTCCTCGCCGGGCTCGCGATCTGCTCCCGCACCGAGCTGCTGCTCGCCATCCTGGGCGGTCTGTTCGTCCTCATCACCATGTCGGTGGTCATCCAGGTCGGCTCCTTCCGCCTGACCGGCAAGCGCGTCTTCCGCATGGCACCGCTCCAGCACCACTTCGAACTCAAGGGCTGGTCCGAAGTCCTTGTCGTGGTCCGCTTCTGGATCATCCAGGGCATCTGCGTCATCGTCGGACTGGGCCTCTTCTACGCGGGATGGGCAGCAGAAAAGTGACCGACTGGCAGGGGAAGCACGTCACCGTGGCCGGGCTGGGCGTCTCCGGCGTCCCGGCGGCCAAGGTGCTGCACGGGCTCGGCGCGCGGGTCACCGTCGTCAACGACGGCGACGACGCACGCGCGCGTGCCCAGGCGGCCGAACTGGAGTCGCTCGGTGTCACCGTGCGCCTCGGCGACGGGGCCACCCTGCCCGAGGGCACCGAACTGATCGTCACCGCGCCCGGCTGGAAGCCGGACAAGCCGCTCTTCGCGGCGGCGGACGAGGCCGGGGTGCCGGTCTGGGGCGACGTCGAGCTCGCCTGGCGCCTGCGCGGCCCCGACGCGGCCCCCTGGCTCGCCGTCACCGGCACCAACGGCAAGACCACCACCGTCCAGATGCTCGCCTCCATCCTCCGGGCGGCGGGCCTGCGCACGGCGGCCGTCGGCAACATCGGCGTCTCGCTGCTGGAGGCGGTCCTCGGCGAGGAGGAGTACGACGTCCTCGCCGTGGAGCTCTCCAGCTACCAGCTGCACTGGGCGCCCTCCCTGCGCGCCCACTCGGCCGCCGTCCTCAACCTGGCCCCCGACCACCTCGACTGGCACGGCTCCATGGAGGCGTACGCCAGGGACAAGGGCCGCATCTACGAGGGCAACCGGATCGCCTGCGTCTACAACGCCGCCGACAAGGCCACCGAGGACCTGGTGCGCGAGGCGGACGTCGAGGAGGGCTGCCGCGCCGTCGGGTTCACGCTCGGCACGCCCGGACCCTCCCAACTCGGTGTCGTGGAGGGCATCCTGGTCGACCGTGCCTTCGTCGAGAACCGGCAGAAGAACGCCCAGGAGCTCGCCGAGGTCTCCGACGTGAACCCGCCGGCCCCGCACAACATCGCCAACGCCCTTGCGGCGGCGGCCCTCGCGCGCGCCTTCGGGGTGCCCGCCAGGGCCGTACGGGACGGCCTGCGGGCCTTCACCCCCGACGCCCACCGCATCGCCCACGTGGCGGACGTGGACGGCGTCGCCTACGTCGACGACTCCAAGGCCACCAACACCCACGCGGCACAAGCCTCGTTGGCGGCGTACGGGTCGATCGTGTGGATCGCGGGCGGACTCGCCAAGGGCGCCGTCTTCGACGAGCTGGTCGCCCGGTCCGCCGGGCGGCTGCGCGGGGTCGTCCTCATCGGTGCCGATCGGGCGCTGATCCGCGAGGCCCTCGCGCGACACGCCCCGGAGGTACCCGTCGTCGACCTCGACCGGACCGACACTGGGGCGATGCTCGCGGCTGTCCAGGAGGCCCGGCGCCTCGCCGTCGAAGGCGACACGGTGCTGCTCGCCCCGGCCTGCGCCTCCATGGACATGTTCGCCAACTACAACCAGCGCGGTGACGCGTTCGCGGAAGCGGTCCGCGGACTCGGCGCGGGCGCCTGACGGCGGGTTCCGGCCGCGGCGGTTGCTCCGGGACCCTTGGAGGGACGCGTGACTCGGATGTGGCTGGGTTCTCGTCGGCGGTTCACCGCCGGTCACGGCGCCGGGCCGGACGGCGGGGCGGTGAGCGCCGATGCCCGGTAGCCGAACCGGCGGCCGGCCGCCCGTTCAGCGGGCCGCGCGGCGGCCCGCCGCCCGGTCACCGCGCGACAACCCCGTGCTGCGGTTCGCCACCCGGGCGCGCAAGGCCTGGGACCGGCCGCTGACCGCGTACTACCTGATCCTCGGCGGCAGTCTGCTGATCACCGTGCTGGGACTGGTGATGGTCTACTCCGCCTCGCAGATCACCGCCTTGCAGATGTCGCTGCCGGGCTCGTTCTTCTTCCGCAAGCAGTTCCTGGCGGCCGCCATCGGCGGGGTGCTGCTGCTGGCCGCCTCCCGGATGCCGGCGAAACTGCTCCGGGCGCTGGCCTACCCGATCCTCGCCGGGGCCGTCTGCCTGATGGCCCTGGTGCAGGTGCCGGGGATAGGGATGGCCGTCAACGGCAACCAGAACTGGATCTCGCTCGGCGGCTCCTTCCAGATCCAGCCCAGCGAGTTCGGCAAGCTCGCGCTGGTCCTGTGGGGCGCCGACCTGCTCGCCCGCAAGCACGACAAGAAGCTGCTGGCGCAGTGGAAGCACATGCTGGTGCCGCTCGTGCCGGTCGCGTTCATGCTGCTGGGCCTGATCATGCTCGGCGGCGACATGGGTACGGCGATCATCCTGACGGCGATCCTGTTCGGCCTGCTGTGGCTGGCGGGCGCCCCCACCCGGCTCTTCGTGGGCGTGCTGTCGATCGCCGCCACGATCGGTGTGATCCTCATCAAGACCAGCCCGAACCGCATGGCCCGGCTCCAGTGCATCGGCGCGACCGATCCCGGCCCGGGCGACGCCTGCTGGCAGGCCGTGCACGGCATCTACGCCCTCGCCTCCGGCGGGATCTTCGGTTCCGGGCTCGGTGCGAGCGTGGAGAAATGGGGACAACTCCCCGAAGCCCACACCGACTTCATCTTCGCCGTCACCGGTGAGGAACTGGGCCTCGCGGGGACGCTGTCGGTACTCGCCCTGTTCGCGGCTCTAGGCTATGCGGGTATCCGCGTGGCCGGACGCACGGAGGACCCCTTCGTGAGGTATGCCGCGGGAGGTGTGACCACCTGGATCACGGCGCAGGCCGTGATCAACATCGGTGCGGTGCTCGGCCTGCTGCCGATCGCCGGCGTCCCCCTCCCGCTGTTCTCCTACGGGGGCTCCGCCCTGCTGCCGACCATGTTCGCCATCGGGCTGCTGATCGCCTTCGCACGCGACGAGCCCGCTGCGCGGGCGGCGCTTGCGATGCGGCATCCCCGCTTTGGTAGAAAGCGGGGGGCCGGGGGTCTCACGGGGCCCCGGAGATGGAACACGATGCGACGGCGCGCCTCGGCGGCGCGCTCGTCCGGAGAGCGGTGAATTTCGGTGCATGTCGTACTCGCTGGTGGGGGGACCGCCGGCCACATCGAGCCCGCGCTCGCCCTCGCGGACGCCCTGCGCAGGCAGGACCCGACCGTGGGCATCACGGCCCTGGGCACCGAGCGCGGCCTGGAGACCACGCTCGTTCCCCAGCGGGGCTACGAGCTCGCGCTGATCCCCGCGGTGCCGCTGCCGCGCAAGCCCACGCCGGAGCTGATCACCGTCCCGGGCCGGCTGCGCGGCACGATCAAGGCGACCGAGCAGATCCTGGAGCGCACCAAGGCGGACGCCGTCGTCGGCTTCGGCGGTTACGTGGCCCTGCCCGGCTACCTCGCCGCCAAGCGCCTGGGGGTGCCGATCGTCATCCACGAGGCCAACGCCCGCCCCGGCCTGGCCAACAAGATCGGCTCCCGGTACGCCGCCCAGGTCGCCGTCTCCACCCCGGACAGCAAGCTCCGCAACGCGCGGTACATCGGCATCCCGCTGCGCCGCTCCATCGCCACCCTGGACCGCGCCGCCGTGCGCCCCGAGGCCCGCGCGGCGTTCGGCCTCGACCCGAACCTGCCGACGCTGCTCGTCTCCGGCGGTTCCCAGGGCGCCCGCCGCCTCAACGAGGTCGTGCAGCAGGTCGCCCCGTGGCTCCAGCAGGCCGGGATCCAGATCCTGCACGCGGTCGGCCCGAAGAACGAACTGCCGCAGGTCCAGCAGATGCCGGGAATGCCCCCCTACATCCCGGTAAGTTATGTGGACCGGATGGATCTCGCGTACGCCGCAGCCGACATGATGCTCTGCCGCGCGGGCGCGATGACCGTCGCCGAACTCTCCGCCGTCGGACTTCCGGCCGTCTACGTCCCGCTGCCCATCGGCAACGGCGAACAGCGGCTGAACGCCCAGCCGCTGGTCAAGGCCGGCGGCGGTCTGCTGGTCGACGACGCGGAACTGACCCCGGAGTGGGTGCGGGAGAACGTCCTGCCGGTGCTCGCCGACCCGCACCGGCTGTACGAGATGTCCCGCGCCGCAGGCGAGTTCGGCCGCCGGGACGCGGACGACCTGCTCGTCCGCATGGTGTACGAGGCGATCGCCGCGCGCCGTTAGGCGCGGCGGGCAAGGCTCTGGGAGCGAAGGGCAGGGAGCGTGGCCGGACCCACCACCGCCGAGCGCGGTGCACGCCAGCAGGAGACGTCCGGCCCGCCCCTGGCCCGCAGGCTGGGCCCGCGCCGGCTCCGTACGATCATCATCCTCGCGGTGGCGGTCGTGCTCGTCGGGGCGGGCGTCGTCTGGGTGTTGTACGGCTCGCGGTGGCTGCGGGTGGACCACGTCTCCGTCGCGGGGACGAGTGTGCTGACCCCGCAGCAGGTGCGCGAGGCCGCCGACGTCCCCGTCGGGGACCCCCTGGTCTCCGTCGACACCGGCGCGATCGAGGCACGGCTGCGCGCCGCGCTGCCCCGGATCGACTCGATCGAGGTGGAGCGCTCCTGGCCGCATGGAATCGACCTGAAAGTGACCGAACGCAAGCCGGTCCTGCTGGTTCAAAAAGGGCAGAGGTTTGTGGAAGTGGACAAGAAAGGCGTCCGCTTCGCCACCGTTTCCGAAGCCCCTCGGGATGTGCCGCTGCTCGACGTGGAAACCTCGACGTCGGGTTCGGCCGCCGCCAGTCTGCGCCGCTTCGGGGCGGACCGGCTGGTGCGCGAGGCGGTGAAGGTCGCCGGCGCCCTTCCGGCCGCCGTCGCGCGGGACACCCGGGTCGTCAAGGTGCGTTCCTACGACGACATCTCGCTGGAGCTGAGCGGTGACCGCACGGTGGTGTGGGGGAGTGCGGAGAAGGGTGCCGCGAAGGCCCGTACCCTCAGTGCTCTGATGAAAGCCTCCCCGGACGCCGGGCAGTTCGACGTCAGCGTGCCCACGGCCCCTGCGTCAGCGGCGAGTTGACGCACATCAGAGCAGGCCAGCACCCTGGTTGGGCAGCGACTTGGCTGATCACATAGGGTGAAAAGAAAAACGGGAGGTTCGGCGTGTTCGTTGAACGGGCGCCACTTGTCGACTTAGTGTCCTGTTCAGAAGACTCCAAGGAACAGACACACTGGTAACCCTAAACTTCAGGGTTAGGGTTCGGGTCGGCGAAACGGACCGTCCCATTCGGCATCAGTCACCGGAGCGCGGATCACCGCGAGACGGCGACCCGTAACTCGAGGCGAGAGGCCTTCGACGTGGCAGCACCGCAGAACTACCTCGCAGTCATCAAAGTCATCGGTGTCGGCGGCGGTGGTGTCAATGCCATCAACCGGATGATCGAGGTCGGTCTCAAGGGCGTCGAGTTCATCGCCATCAACACCGACGCGCAGGCGCTGTTGATGAGCGACGCCGACGTCAAGCTCGACGTCGGCCGCGAACTCACCCGCGGACTCGGCGCCGGAGCCAACCCGGCCGTCGGCCGCAAGGCCGCCGAGGACCACCGCGAGGAGATCGAGGAGGTCCTCAAGGGGGCCGACATGGTCTTCGTGACGGCCGGTGAAGGCGGCGGCACCGGCACCGGCGGCGCGCCCGTCGTGGCCAACATCGCACGCTCCCTGGGCGCCCTCACCATCGGCGTGGTCACCCGCCCGTTCACCTTCGAGGGACGGCGCCGCGCGAACCAGGCCGAGGACGGCATCGCCGAGCTCCGCGAAGAGGTCGACACCCTCATCGTCATCCCGAACGACCGGCTGCTGTCCATCTCGGACCGCCAGGTCTCGGTCCTCGACGCCTTCAAGTCGGCCGACCAGGTCCTGCTCTCCGGTGTCCAGGGCATCACCGACCTGATCACCACCCCGGGCCTGATCAACCTCGACTTCGCCGACGTCAAGTCGGTCATGTCCGAGGCCGGCTCGGCCCTCATGGGCATCGGCTCGGCCCGCGGTGACGACCGCGCGGTGGCCGCCGCCGAGATGGCGATCTCCTCGCCGCTCCTGGAGGCCTCCATCGACGGCGCCCGGGGCGTGCTGCTCTCCATCTCCGGCGGCTCCGACCTCGGCCTGTTCGAGATCAACGAGGCCGCCCAGCTGGTCAGCGAGGCCGCTCACCCCGAGGCCAACATCATCTTCGGCGCGGTCATCGACGACGCCCTCGGCGACGAGGTCCGGGTCACCGTGATCGCAGCCGGTTTCGACGGCGGCCAGCCCCCGGCCCGCCGGGACAACGTCCTCGGCACGGCCTCCGCCGCTCCGGCCCGCCGTGAGGAGCCGGCCCCGGTACGGCAGCCGGAGAGCCGGCCGACCTTCGGCTCGCTCGGCAGCGTCACGCCGAAGGAGGAGCCGGAGCCGGCGCCCGAGCCGGTGGCCGAGCTGCCGGTCTCCCCGCCGGTTCCGCCGTCGCGGACCTACTCGGACAGCGCGGCCGAGGAACTGGACGTGCCGGACTTCCTGAAGTGATAGGACAGCGCGGACACGTGAGCGGCGCGCACTTCGCCTTCACCGACCGGTGGGGCGGGGTGAGCGCCGCTCCGTATGAGCAGCTCAACCTGGGCGGGGCGGTCGGCGACGACCCCGGCGCCGTCCGCACCAACCGCGACCTGGCCGCCAAGTCCCTAAGGCTGGACCCCGCCTCGGTCGTCTGGATGAACCAGGTGCACGGCACGGACGTGGCCGAGGCCGACGGGCCGTGGGGCGAGCGCCCGGTGCCCGAGGCCGACGCGCTCGTCACGGCCCGGCGGGGTCTCGCCCTCGCCGTCCTGACCGCCGACTGCACGCCCGTCCTGCTCGCCGACCCGGTCGCCGGGGTCGCCGCCGCGGCCCACGCGGGCCGGCCCGGCATGGTCGCCGGGGTCGTTCCCGCCGCCGTACGGGCCATGGTGGAGCTCGGCGCCGAACCGGCGCGGATCGTCGCCCGCACCGGGCCCGCCGTCTGCGGCCGGTGCTACGAGGTGCCGGAGGCGATGCGCGCCGAGGTGGCCGCCGTGGAGCCGGCGGCGTACGCCGAGACGAGCTGGGGTACGCCGGCGGTCGACGTGACCGCCGGGGTGCACGCGCAGCTCGAGCGGCTCGGTGTGCACGACCGGGAGCGGTCGCCGGTGTGCACGCGGGAGTCGCAGGACCACTTCTCGTACCGCCGCGACCGCGCCACGGGGCGACTCGCGGGATATGTCTGGTTGGACTGATGAGGGATGACGGACCGTAAGACCGAACTCGCCGCCAACCTGGCGAAGGTGGAGGAGCGCATCGCCGCCGCGTGCGCGGCCGCCGGCCGCGATCGGGAGGAGGTGACCCTGATCGTGGTCACCAAGACCTACCCGGCGCAGGACGTGCGACTGCTGTCGGAACTCGGCGTGCGCCACGTCGCCGAGAACCGTGACCAGGACGCGGCGCCGAAGGCCGCGGCCTGCTCGGATCTGCCCCTTTCCTGGCATTTCGTGGGCCAGTTGCAGACCAACAAGGTCCGCTCCGTGGTCGATTACGCCACTGTCGTGCAGTCCGTCGACCGGTCCCGGCTGGTGACCGCCCTGTCGAAGGAGGCCGTACGGGCCGGGCGCGAGCTCGGCTGCCTCCTTCAGGTCGCGCTCGACGCCGGCGAGAGCGCGCGCGGCGAGCGGGGCGGCGTCGCCCCGGCGGGCATCGAGGAGTTGGCCGGACTCGTCGCCGCCTCCCCGGGGCTGCGGCTCGACGGACTGATGACCGTCGCACCCCTGACCGGGGAGTACGCCGGACGGCAACGGGCGGCGTTCGAGCGGTTGATGGATTTGTCGACTGACCTGCGCAGAGCCCATCCGGCTGCGAACATGGTCTCGGCAGGGATGAGTGCGGACCTCGAGGAGGCTGTGGCGGCCGGGGCGACACATGTGCGCGTCGGCACCGCGGTACTCGGAGTCCGCCCCAGGCTCGGGTAACGTCGCCAAGAAGTCGGACCACAGCAGAAAATATGGTCATTACCGCCGAAAGGCGGGCACAAGGGCCACGTGGATCGCGGGACTTGGCAGTCGGAAGCCGATCCACCACAGAGCGGAGGACTCAGAGCATGGCCGGCGCGATGCGCAAGATGGCGGTCTACCTCGGCCTCGTGGAGGACGATGGGTACGACGGCCGGGGTTTCGACCCCGATGACGACTTCGAACCCGAGCTCGACCCGGAGCCCGAGCGTGACCACCGACGGCACGAGCCGTCGCATCCGTCACACGGCGCACATCAGTCCCAAAGGGATGAAGAGGTGCGTATCGTGCAACCGCCCGCGCCGCGCGAGCCGGTCGCCCGGGCCGCTTCGCCGGTCGCGGAATCCGGACGCCCGGCGCGCATCGCGCCCGTGGCATCCATCACACAAGAACGTCAGTCCCTGGAGAAGAACGCACCGGTGATCATGCCCAAGGTCGTGTCGGAACGAGAGCCGTACCGGATCACCACGCTCCACCCCCGGACCTACAACGAGGCCCGTACCATCGGGGAACACTTCCGCGAGGGAACCCCGGTGATCATGAATCTGACCGAGATGGACGACACGGACGCGAAGCGACTTGTCGACTTCGCGGCCGGTCTGGTGTTCGGCCTCCACGGCAGCATCGAGCGGGTGACGCAGAAGGTGTTCCTGTTGTCTCCTGCTAACGTCGATGTCACGGCGGAGGACAAGGCCCGCATCGCAGAGGGCGGGTTCTTCAACCAGAGCTGAGACGCACCACCGGGAAACAGCAGTACACGAAGAGCGCGCAAGCAGGGGAGAGGGAAGCACCGAACATGAGCGTGGTCCTTGATGTCGTCTACATCGCGCTGATGGTCTTCCTCATCGTGCTCATCTTCCGGTTGGTCATGGACTACGTCTTCCAGTTCGCCCGCTCATGGCAGCCCGGCAAGGCGATGGTGGTCGTTCTGGAGGCCACCTACACTGTCACCGATCCACCGCTCAAGCTTCTGCGGCGGGTGATCCCGCCGCTGCGTCTCGGGGGCGTGGCGCTCGACCTGTCCTTCTTCGTACTGATGATCATCGTCTACATCCTGATCTCGATCGTGAGCCGGCTGTGAGCGATGTGAACTACCGTCTTGCCGAATGCCGACGACTACGTTGAGGTGAAGAGATGCCGTTGACCCCCGAGGACGTGCGGAACAAGCAGTTCACGACCGTCCGCCTCCGAGAAGGCTATGACGAGGACGAGGTCGATGCCTTCCTCGACGAGGTCGAAGCCGAGCTGACCCGTCTGCTGCGCGAGAACGAGGACCTGCGGGCCAAACTGGCCGCGGCCACGCGCGCTGCTGCCCAGAACCAGCAGAACATGCGCAAGCCTCCGGAGCAGCAGGACCAGCAGCAGGGCGGCATGCCGCCGCAGCAGCAGGGGATGCCGCAGCAGGGGATGCCCCAGCAGCAGGGCGGCATGCCGCCGCAGCAGCAGGGAATGCCGCAGCAGGGGATGCCCCAGCAGCAGGGGATGCCGCAGCAGGGCATGCGAGGTCCGGGCGCACCGGTACCCGCCGGGATATCGGGCCCGCCGCAGCAGCAGATGGGTGGCCCCATGGGTGGTCCGCCCCAGCTGCCGAGCGGTGCCCCGCAGCTGCCTGCCGGTCCCGGTGGCCAGGGTCCGCAGGGCCCCGGTCCGATGGGCCAGGGTCCCATGGGCCAGGGTCCCATGGGCCAGGGACCGATGGGTGGTCAGCCGCCCATGCAGCAGCAGATGGGCGGTCCGATGGGCGGCCCCATGGGCGGTCCGATGGGCGGCCCCGGTCAGGGCCCCGGTGGCGACAGCGCCGCCCGTGTCCTGTCGCTGGCCCAGCAGACCGCCGACCAGGCGATCGCGGAGGCCCGTTCCGAGGCCAACAAGATCGTCGGTGAGGCGCGTTCGCGGGCCGAGGGTCTCGAGCGTGACGCCCGTGCCAAGGCCGACGCCCTGGAGCGGGACGCGCAGGAGAAGCACCGTGTCGCGATGGGCTCCCTGGAGTCCGCCCGCGCCACGCTGGAGCGCAAGGTCGAGGACCTGCGCGGCTTCGAGCGCGAGTACCGCACGCGTCTGAAGTCGTACCTGGAGTCGCAGCTGCGTCAGCTGGAGACCCAGGCCGACGACTCCCTCGCCCCGCCGCGCACCCCGGCCGCTGCCTCCCTCCCGCCGTCCCCGGCGCCCTCCATGGCCCCGGCCGGCGCGAGTGCCCCGGCCTACGGTGGCAACCAGGGCATGGGCGCGCCGAGCCCGGCCGGTCCGTCCTACGGCGGCCAGCAGCAGATGTCCCCGGCGATGACCCAGCCGATGGCTCCGGTCCGGCCGCAGGGCCCGTCGCCGATGGGCCAGGCTCCCTCGCCGATGCGTGGCTTCCTGATCGACGAGGACGACAACTGACGGCCAGTAGTACGCCTTAGGCGTCGGCAGCGTTCAACAGGGCGGGGCCCCGGATTTCTGATCCGGGGCCCCGCCCTGTTCCTGCTCCCCGGTTGACGAGGGAACCGACGCCGGCGGTGCCGACCTCGGGGGCGCGGAGAACCGCGCGCCCAGCCGTCGGCGGCTCGCGGCCGGGCGAAGCCCCGGGGTGGAACGGCGGTGGCCCGCCGGGACGAGACGGTGACTGCCCACCGGGGCGACACGGTGACTGCCCACCGGGACGATACGGCGACTGCCCACCGGGACGATACGGTGACTGCCCGCCGGGACGATACGGTGACTGCCCGCCGGGACGATACGGTGACTGCCCGCCGGGACGATACGGCGGCTGTCCGCCGGGGCGACAGGGGTGACTGCCCGCCGGGACGATACGGCGGCTGTCCGCCGGGCGGATCCCGGGGACAGCCGCCGACGGCCGGGAGGGCTTACGCCTTGCGGAGCCGGAACGTCAGGGTCAGGCCCTCGTCCGTGAACGGGGTGCCGTAGGTGTCGTCCGCCTCGCCCTGGGCGAAGTCCGTGGCGAGGACCTCGTCGGCGATCAGTCCGGTGTGACCGGTCAGGGCGTCGACGGTGGCCGGGTCGGTCGCGGTCCAGCGGAGCGCGATCCGGTCGGCGACGTCGAGGCCGCTGTTCTTGCGGGCCTCCTGGATCAGGCGGATCGCGTCACGGGCCAGGCCGGCGCGGCGCAGCTCCTCCGTGATCTCCAGGTCGAGGGCGACCGTCGCGCCCGAGTCGGACGCCACCGACCAGCCCTCGCGCGGAGTCTCCGTGATGATCACCTCGTCCGGGGCGAGGGTGATGGTCTCGCCGTCGACCTCGACCGACGCCGTGCCCTCGCGCAGGGCGAGGGAGAGCGCGGCCGCGTCGGCGTTCGCGACGGCCTTCGCCACGTCCTGGACCCGCTTGCCGAACCGCTTGCCCAGGGCCCGGAAGTTGGCCTTGGCGGTGGTGTCGACCAGGCTGCCGCCGACCTCGGAGAGGGAGGCCAGGGACTCGACGTTCAGCTCCTCCGTGATCTGCGTGTGCAGTTCGGGGGAGAGGGCGTCGAACCCGGTCGCCGCGATCAGGGCGCGCCGCAGCGGCTGGCGGGTCTTCACGCCGGACTCCGCGCGGGTGGCGCGGCCGAGCTCGACCAGGCGGCGGACCAGGACCATCTGCCGCGACAGCTCGGGGTCGATGGCGGAGAGGTCCGCCTCCGGCCAGGCGGCCAGGTGGACGGAGTCCGGGGCGCCCGGGGTGACCGGGACGACCAGGTCCTGCCAGACCCGCTCGGTGATGAACGGGGTCAGCGGGGCCATCAGCTTGGTGACCGTCTCCACGACCTCGTGCAGGGTGCGCAGCGCGGCCTTGTCGCCCTGCCAGAAGCGGCGACGGGAACGGCGGACGTACCAGTTGGACAGGTCGTCGACGAACGCCGAGAGCAGCTTGCCGGCGCGCTGGGTGTCGTAGGCCTCCAGGGACTGGGTCACCTGGTCGGTGAGCGCGTGGAGTTCGGACAGCAGCCACCGGTCCAGGACCGGGCGGTCGGCGGGGGCCGGGTCGGCCCCGGACGGCGCCCAGCCGGCCGTACGGGCGTACAGGGCCTGGAAGGCGACCGTGTTCCAGTACGTGAGGAGCGTCTTGCGGACGACTTCCTGGATGGTGCCGTGGCCGACGCGGCGGGCCGCCCACGGGGAGCCGCCGGCCGCCATGAACCAGCGGACCGCGTCCGCGCCGTGCTGGTCCATGAGCGGGATCGGCTGGAGGATGTTGCCGAGGTGCTTGGACATCTTGCGGCCGTCCTCGGCGAGGATGTGGCCGAGGCAGACGACGTTCTCGTACGACGACTTGTCGAAGACCAGCGTGCCGACCGCCATCAGCGTGTAGAACCAGCCGCGGGTCTGGTCGATGGCCTCGCTGATGAACTGCGCCGGGTAGCGGGACTCGAACAGTTCCTTGTTCTTGTACGGGTAGCCCCACTGCGCGAACGGCATCGATCCCGAGTCGTACCAGGCGTCGATGACCTCCGGCACGCGCGTGGCCGTCTTCTCGCACTGGGGGCAGGCGAACGTGACGGCGTCGATGTACGGGCGGTGCGGGTCCAGCCCGGACTGGTCGGTGCCGGTGAGCTCGGTGAGCTCGGCGCGGGAGCCGACGACGGTGAGGTGGTCGTCCTCGCAGCGCCAGATCGGCAGCGGGGTGCCCCAGTAGCGGCTGCGGGACAGGGCCCAGTCGATGTTGTTGTTCAGCCAGTCGCCGAAGCGGCCGTGCTTGACCGTCTCGGGGAACCAGTTGGTCTTCTCGTTCTCCTGGAGGAGGCGGTCCTTGACGGCCGTGGTGCGGATGTACCAGGACGGCTGCGCGTAGTAGAGGAGCGCGGTGTGGCAGCGCCAGCAGTGCGGGTAGCTGTGCTCGTACGGGATGTGCCGGAAGAGGAGGCCGCGCTGCTGGAGGTCCTCGGTGAGCTTTTCGTCCGCCTTCTTGAAGAAGACGCCGCCGACCAGGGGGACGTCCTCGGCGAACGTGCCGTCCTGGCGGACCGGGTTCACCAGCGGCAGGCCGTAGGACCGGCAGACCTTGAGGTCGTCCTCACCGAAGGCGGGGGACTGGTGGACCAGGCCCGTGCCGTCCTCGGTGGTGACGTAGTCGGCGTTGACGACGAAGTGGGCCTCGGCGGGGAACTCGACCAGCTCGAAGGGGCGCTGGTAGGTCCAGCGCTCCATGTCGGCGCCGGTGAAGGTCTCGCCGGTGGTCTCCCAGCCCTCGCCGAGCGCCTTGGCGACGAGCGGCTCGGCGACGACGAGCTGCTCCTCGCCGTCGGTGGCGACGACGTAGGTGACCTCGGGGTGGGCGGCGACGGCCGTGTTGGAGACGAGCGTCCAGGGGGTCGTCGTCCACACCAGGAGCGCGGCCCGGCCGGCGAGCGGACCGGAGGTGAGCGGGAAGCGGACGTACACGGACGGGTCGACGACCGTCTCGTAGCCCTGGGCCAGCTCGTGGTCGGAGAGGCCGGTGCCGCAGCGCGGGCACCAGGGGGCGACGCGGTGGTCCTGGACCAGCAGGCCCTTGGCGAAGATCTCCTTCAGCGACCACCAGACCGAGTCGACGTACTCCGGGTCCATGGTCCGGTAGGCGTCGTCGAGGTCGACCCAGTAGCCCATGCGGGTCGTCAGCTCGGTGAAGGCGTCGGTGTGGCGGGTCACGGACTCGCGGCACTTGGCGTTGAACTCGGCGATGCCGTACGCCTCGATGTCCTGCTTGCCGCTGAAGCCGAGCTCCTTCTCGACCGCCAGCTCCACCGGCAGGCCGTGGCAGTCCCAGCCGGCCTTGCGGGCCACGTGGTAGCCGCGCATGGTGCGGAAGCGGGGGAAGACGTCCTTGAAGACGCGCGCCTCGATGTGGTGGGCGCCCGGCATGCCGTTGGCGGTGGGCGGGCCCTCGTAGAACACCCACTCGGGGCGGCCCTCGGACTGCTCCAGGCTCTTGGCAAAGATCTTCTGCTCGCGCCAGAAGTCGAGCACCGCGTGCTCGAGGGCGGGCAGGTCGACCTGGGCGGGCACCTGGCGGTACGTCGTCATCGATCTTCCTCCGGCGGACTTTCTGCCTTCCGTCGGAGGGACGAGAGCGTTCTTTCCTGTCTACGCCGTGTGCGGCGCGCTCCCGCGGTACCACCCTCCTTGGCCCTCCGGTGCGCCGTACGCTCCGGTGAGCCCCCTCATTGGGGTCGCGATGCCGGCTCTACTGACCCTGTGCGGGCGGTGGGCGAGGCCCATCGTCCAAGGCGTTCTTCCGGCGGCTCCGGGGTGATCTTCACGTCGCGCTCGCCCCCGGGCTTCCACCGTCCCCGGGTCGCTCTGGGCTGCGTACGCCGCTACTCGTCCCCATCCACGCTTTTCGCTGCGCCCAGTGTACGGCGCCGCGACGACAGCGGCCGACCGGTTTTCGGGGCGGGCGGGCGGGCGCGGGGCACGGGCGGATCGGGGATGACCCGAACGGTGAGGTGCGCGGGCCGCGGGTTCCGGGACGGCCGGCTCGGCGGATTACCCGCCGGGGAGCTGGGCACAACGGATGCAGGCTTGCCGCGCGGCATGCGCGAGGCGGGCGAATCGGGCGGTGTGCCCCGTTGCCGCGGGACCCAAGTCGATTTATCGTCCCAGCACGATTTGCGCGCAAAGCACAATATGTGAAGGGGCCGCGGCCATGGTGGCGAAGAAGACCGCCGTACAGCAGTCGGCGTCCGGCAGGCCCACGGGTGCCCCTGGCGGTGCGGCAAGGCACGTCGGCAAGAGCCTCGGCGAGGACCTCGACAAGGACGGCAGGGACGGCAAGGAGATCGTCGGCAAGGGTGCCGGTAAGGCGGTGGGGGCGGCTGTCGGCGAGGGGACCCCGAAGTCGGGGGTTGACCGGGCGCCGGTGGGGAAGAAGTCGGTCGCCGAGGAGGAGGGGGAGGGGAAGAGGGCGGTGGCCGGGAAGACCACCGCCAGGAGGACGGCCGGTGGGAAGGCCGCCGCCGGGCCCGCGGGCGCCGACCCGACCGCGGCCGGGACGGAGGCCGCCACGCCGAAGTCGTCCGGCAAGCAGGCGTCCGGCAAGCAGGCGTCCGGCGGGCGGGTCGCGGCGAAGCGGGTGTCCGCGCGGAAGACGGCCACGGGGAACGCTTCCTCGGAGAAGGCGGTGGAGCGGCCCGGGGCCGTTTCGGAGAAGGCGGTGGAGCGTGCGGAGAAGAAGGTGCCCGCCGAGAAGGCGCCTTCGAGGAAGGCGCCCGCCGAGAAGGGACCGGTGAGGACGGCACCCGCCGGGCACGCGGCGGTCGAGGACCCCGAGGTGGAGGACCCCGACTTGGAGGACACCGCAGCGTCGGAGGAGAGCGCCGGCCCGACGAGGAAGGCCGCCGGACCGGCCGGGAAGGCGGCCGGACCGGCCGGGAAGGCGGCCGGACGGGCCGGGAAGGCGGTCGGGGCGGCAGGGAGGGCGGTCGCGCGGGAGGGCGGCCGGGATAAAGCGGGCGCCGGGAAGAGGGCGGGGGCGAGGAAGGCCGTGGCCCCGGAGGAGGCCGCGGTGGCGGAGAACGTCGGCAGCGAGGTGACCGCCGGTTCGGAGGGGGCCGGCGGCAAGGGCGGTGCGGTGGCCGGAGAGCCCACGGAGGGCGGGGGCACGGCAGGGAAGCGCACCGCCGGGAAGAGCACGGCCAAGAAGGTGGGCGCGGCCTCGGCCGCGGAGCAGACGGGAGCCACGACGGTGGTTGCGAAGAAGACTCCTGGCACGGCCACGGCGGCGAAGACGGCCGTTCCCAAGGCGCGGTTCGCCGCCGCGGAGCCGGGCGAGCTGGCGGTGCGCCCCGGCGAGGAACCCTGGACCCCGGAGGAGGCCGACGAGGCCCGCACCGAACTGCAGTCCGAGAAGGAACGGCTGCGCACGGAGCTCGCCGCGTCCGAGGCGGCCCTGGCGGGTCTGATGCGTGACTCGGGGGACGGCGCCGGAGACGACCAGGCGGACACCGGGACCAAGAACATCACGCGGGAGCACGAGCTGGCGCTGGCCGCCAACGCGCGCGAGATGCTGATCCAGACGGAGCACGCCCTGGAGCGGCTGGACGCCGGCACCTACGGCCTGTGCGAGAACTGCGGCAACCCCATCGGCAAGGCGCGTATGCAGGCCTTCCCCCGGGCCACGCTGTGCGTCGAGTGCAAGCAGAAGCAGGAGCGCCGGTACTGATCACCCGGCCGCCGGGGGGTGTGCCGTACCCTCGTCCTCAGTCAGGTACCTAGGTCGAGGGACTCACGTGGCAGAGGCGGAGCGCATCATCGGTACGCCGGACACCCCCGAGGCGGCGGGAGCCGCGCGGGAGCCGTCCGACGGGACCGCCGGGAAGGCGGCGCCGGACGGGTCGTCCGGTGCGCACGAGCCGGCGGCGGGAGCCGAGGACGGGGCCGAGGACGCAGCCGATCGGCCGCGCGGCAAGCGCCGGGTCGCCGTGCTGTTCGCGGTCGCCGCGTTCGCGTACGCCCTCGACCTGGTCAGCAAGATGATCGTGGTCGAGAAGCTGGAGCACCAGCCGCCGATCGAGATCATCGGCGACTGGCTGAGGTTCGAGGCTATCCGCAACGCGGGCGCCGCCTTCGGGTTCGGCGAGGCCTTCACGGTGATCTTCACGGTCATCGCGGCGGCGGTGATCGTGGTGATCGCCCGCCTCGCGCGCAAGCTGCGCAGCCTGCCCTGGGCGATCGCGCTCGGTCTGCTGCTCGGCGGCGCGCTCGGCAACCTCACCGACCGGATCTTCCGCTCGCCGGGCGTCTTCGAGGGCGCGGTGGTGGACTTCATCGCGCCGAAGCACTTCGCGGTCTTCAACCTCGCCGACTCCGCCATCGTGTGCGGCGGCATCCTGATCGTGCTGCTGTCGTTCAGGGGACTCGACCCGGACGGCACCGTCCACCGGGACTGACTCCGCGAGCGAGGACCGGGTCCCAGGGGCCCGGGTCCCAGGCGCCCCGGGTGCCCAATGCCGGGGTCCGCGGGCAGTGGGCCCGCCGGCGGTGGTCCACGGTCGTCCACAGGCTCCGTACGGGCCTGTCGCACCCGTCCGGCATACTCGACGGGTGAGCACCCTTCCCGAGATCCGTACCCTGCCCGTGCCCGACGGCCTGGAGGGCGAGCGCGTCGACGCCGCCATCTCCCGCATGTTCGGCTTCTCCCGCACCAAGGCGGCCGAACTCGCCGCCGCGGGGAAGGTCGCGGTCGACGGGTCGGTCGTCGGGAAGTCCGAGCGGGTGCGCGGCGGCGCCTGGCTCGAGGTCGAGATGCCGCAGGCGCCCGCACCGGTGCAGGTGGTGGCCGAACCGGTCGAGGGCATGGAGATCGTCCACGACGACGACGACGTGGTCGTCATCGTCAAGCCGGTCGGGGTGGCCGCCCACCCGTCGCCCGGCTGGACCGGGCCGACCGTCATCGGCGGTCTCGCCGCCGCCGGCTACCGCATCTCCACCTCCGGCGCCGCCGAGCGCCAGGGCATCGTGCACCGGCTCGACGTGGGCACCTCCGGCCTGATGGTGGTCGCCAAGTCCGAGTACGCGTACACGTCGCTGAAGCGCCAGTTCAAGGAGCGCACGGTCGACAAGCGCTACCACACGCTCGTCCAGGGCCACCCCGATCCGACCAGCGGCACCATCGACGCCCCCATCGGACGGCACCCCCAGCACGACTACAAGTGGGCGGTCACCGCCGACGGCAAGCCGTCCGTCACCCACTACGACCTCATCGAGGCGTTCCGCGCGGCCTCGCTCCTCGACGTCAAGCTGGAGACCGGCCGCACGCACCAGATCCGCGTCCACATGTCCGCCCACCGCCACCCCTGCGTCGGCGACCTGACGTACGGCGCCGACCCGACGCTCGCCAAGCGGCTGCGGCTGACCCGGCAGTGGCTGCACGCGGTGCGGCTGGGCTTCGAGCACCCCGGCGACGGCCGGTGGGCCGAGTTCGCCTGCGACTACCCGGACGACCTGCAGAGCGCCCTGGACCAGGTCCGCGAGGAGACCTACGGATGAGCACGCGCGCGTACGGGGTGCGGGTCGTGGAGGACCCCGCCGACCGCGAGGCCTGCTTCGCGCTCCGCAAGGAGGTCTTCGTCGGCGAGCAGGGGGTCCCCGAGGACATCGAGTACGACGCCTACGACGCCGACGCGGTGCACGTGCTGGCGGTCCGCGAGGACGGCGTCCCCCTGGGGACCGGTCGGCTGCTGTACGGCGCGGCGGCCGCGGCGAAGACCGGCGGCGATCCCTCGGCCGGGTCGCTGGGCAGGCTCGCGGTCGCGAAGGAGGCGCGCGGGCTGGGCGTCGGGGCCGCGCTCGTGCGCGCCCTGGAGGAGGCGGCACGCGCGCGGGGGCTGGCCGCCGTCGACCTGCACGCGCAGACCCACGCGCTGGGCTTCTACGAACGGCTGGGGTACGCGGCCTACGGGCCAAAGTTCCCGGACGCCGGCATCCCGCACCGGGCGATGCGGCGGGCCCTGCGGCCGTAGGTCCCGGCCGCGGACGCGCGCCCGCCTGGCGGCAGGACGTGGCTTTCGGGCGCCGCCCGGGGACCGGAGGCCGTGCCCCCGGTGCCGAACGGGCTGGTGACGGGCGTGGCGTGGCAGGCTGGAAGGCAGCCCTGTGACGTCCCGACCCCCGGAGCACTGACCGTGGATCAGTTGGCCCTGCTGTTCGTCCTGTTGCTCGGGGCCGTGGTGAGCGTCCCGCTCGGGGACCGGTGGGGGCTGCCCGCGCCGGTGCTGATGACGCTGCTGGGGATCGGGCTGGCGCTCGCGGACTTCGTGCCCGACGTGGACGTCCCGCCCGACCTGATCCTGCCGCTGCTGCTGCCGCCCCTGCTGTACGCGGCGGTCCGGCGGACCTCCTGGCGGCAGTTCGCGGCGAACAAACGGCCGATCTTCCTGCTGGCCGTGGCGCTGGTGTTCGTCACGACGATGTGCGTGGCCGCCGTCGCCCACACGATCGTGCCGGGGCTGCCGATCGCCGCGGCCGTCGCGCTCGGGGCGCTCGTCGCGCCGCCCGACCCGGTCGCCGCCACCGCCGTGGCCGGGCAGCTCGGGCTGCCCCGCAGGCTGGTGTCCATCCTGGAGGGCGAGGGGCTGTTCAACGACGTCACGGCCATCGTCCTGTACCACGTGGCGATCACCGCCGCCGTGAGCGGCACCTTTTCGCCGTGGCGGGCCGGTCTGGACCTGGTGCTGTCCGCGGTGGTGGCGGTGGCGGTCGGACTCGCGCTCGGGTGGGGCGCGAACAAGCTGATGGACCTGCTCGGGGACGCGACGCTCCAGATCGGGCTGACGCTGCTGGTGCCGTACGCGTCGTACGTGCTGGCGGAGGAGTTCCACGGGTCCGGGGTGCTCGCCGTGCTCACCACCGCGCTGTTCCTCGCCGAGTACGCCACCGATCCCGACGACGTGATGACCCGGCTCGCCGGGCACACCTTCTGGGACATCGTCGACACGCTGGTCACGGGCGTCGCGTTCGGGCTGATCGGGCTGGAGCTGCACAACGCCGTCCGGACCGCGTCCGGACGGTGGGGCGAGATGCTCGGCTGGGCGGGCGCGGTGCTCGGGGTCGTGGTGCTGGTACGGCTGCTGTGGCTGCTGCCGGCCACCTGGCTCACCCAGCGCCTGCACCGCAGGCGGGACCGCGACGAGGAGATCCCGATGAGCTGGCGGGAGACCGTCGTCATGTGGTGGGCGGGGATGCGCGGGGTGGCCTCGGTGGCGCTGGCGCTCGCGGTCCCGTTGCAGACCGAGGCGGGGGACGCCTTCCCCGACCGGGACGAGATCGTGTTCATCGCGTTCGGGGTGATCATGGGCACGCTGGTGTTGCAGGGGCTGACCCTGCCGTGGCTCGTCAAACGGCTCGGGGTGCGGGCGGACACCGACCGGGAGAAGGAGTTCGAGAGGGAACTGGCCGTGCGGGCGGCGCGGGCGGCCAAGCGCAGGCTGAAGGAGATCGAGGCCGAGGAGGAGCTGCCGGAGGAGCTGTCCGAGCAGATGGTGCGGCGGGCGTTCGACATCGGCCTGCGGATCAGCCCGGACCTGGGGGAGGACGAGCGGCGGGAGGCGCACGAGCAGCGGGCGCGCCGGCTGAAACGGGTACGGCGCATCCAGGGGGAGATGCTGAGCGCCGCGCGGCACGAGGTGGTGGCGGCGCGGAGCGAGCCGGGCGCGGACCCGGAGATCGTGGACCGGGTGCTGCGCCACCTCGACGTGCGCAGCCTGCGGTGAGGGGCCCCTGTGGTGAGCGGGCGCCTGTGGTGAGCGGGCGCCTGCGGTGAGCGGGCGCCTGCGTTAAGGGGTCTCTGTGGTGAGGGGGCCCCTGTGGTGAGCGGGCGCCTGCGGTGAGGGGGCCTCTGTGGTGAGGGGGCGGGGGCGGCGGCCTCCCGGTCCGCCCCCGCCCGTTGCGGAACCTCCGCAGGACCGGGCGGGTGGGCGGGCGGGGAGGCCGCGTCGGTCAGCGGTCCACGCGCGGCGACTCGTGGACGCGGCGCTGGCGTGGCGCGGTCGCGCCGTCGGGGAACGCCAGCCCGTTCGAACGGCCCGGCGGCAGCGTCGCGTCCGCCGTGTTGACGCGGGGCAGCGCGTAGGGGTGCTCCTCGCACAGCCAGCGGATCATCCGCTCCCGGACGGTGACCCGCACCGTCCAGACGTCGTCGGCGTCCTTGGCCGTCACCAGGGCCCTGACCTGCAAGGTGTTCGGGGTGGTGTCCGTGACGTCGAGGCCGTAGGCGCGGCCGTCCCAGGCCGGGCACTCGCGCAGGACGTCCCGCAGCTTCTCCCGCATGGCGTCCAGCGGGGCCGAGTGGTCGAGGTGCCAGTACACGGTGCCGGTCATCTGGGGCGTGCCCCGCGACCAGTTCTCGAACGGCTTGGACGTGAAGTACGAGACGGGCATCGTGATCCGGCGCTCGTCCCAGGTCCGCACGGTCAGGAAGGTCAGGGTGATCTCCTCGACGGTGCCCCACTCCCCGTCGACGACGACCGTGTCGCCGATGCGCACCATGTCGCCGAAGGCGATCTGGAAGCCGGCGAACATGTTGCTCAGCGTCGACTGGGCGGCGACACCGGCGACGATGCCGACGATGCCGGCGGAGGCCAGCAGCGAGGCGCCCGCGGCGCGGAACGCCGGGAATGTCAGCAGCATCGCCGCCACCGCCACCACACCGACGACCGCCGAGACGACCCGCATGATCAGCGACACCTGGGTGCGGACGCGCCGCACCCGGGCCGCGTCGCGGTGGACGCGCGCGTAACGGCTGTACGAGGTCTCCACGACCGCGGCGGCCATACGGATCGCCAGCCACGCGGCGGATCCGATCAGGACCAGGGTGAGCGTCCGGCCGATGGCGACCCGGTGCTCCTGGAGCAGCTCGGCCTCGTCGTAGGACCCTCTCAACAGCGCGGCGCACAGCACGAGCTGATAAGGGATGCGGCCACGGCGCAGCAGCCCCCACAGGGGCGTCTCGGGATGGCGTCGGTCGGCCTTGGACAGCAGTAGGTCGGTGGCCCAGCCGATGAACAGCGTCACCAGGACCGAACCGCCGACCACGATCAGTGGGCGGAGCAGGTTCTCCATGCCTTCGAACGTAACCGGCAGGGCGGGGTCGTGAACATGCGGTTCGTGTGAAGAGGCACACGGACCGTGTGACGGCAGGCGGCCCGTGCGGTGCTGTCGGTGCCGGCTGGCACCATGGCCTCATGAACATCATGCTCTTCCATTCGACCTATGGACTGCGTCCCGCGGTGCGTGCGGCGGCGGACCGGCTGCGCGCCGCCGGCCACGAGGTGTGGACGCCGGACCTCTTCGCGGGCCGCACGTTCGACACGGTCGAGGAGGGCATGGCCCACAAGGAGGAGACCGGCAAGGACGAGCTGCTGAGGAGAGCCGTCCTGGCCGCGGCGCCCTACTCGGAGCGGGGGCTGGTCTACGCCGGGTTCTCGCTGGGCGCGTCGATCGCCCAGACCCTCGCCCTCGGTGACGACAAGGCCCGGGGACTGCTCCTCCTGCACGGCACGTCCGACCTCGCGCCGAACGTCTCGGTGGACGAGCTGCCGGTCCAGCTGCACGTGGCCGAACCGGACCCGTTCGAGACGGACGACTGGCTGAACGCCTGGTACCTCCAGATGCGCAGAGCGGGCGCCGACGTGGAGGTCTACCGGTACGCCGGGGCCGGCCACCTGTACACCGACCCCGGCCTGCCCGACTACGACGAGGAGGCGGCCGAGGCCACCTGGCGGGTGGCGCTCGGGTTCCTCGCCGGCCTGTAGTCCGCGTCGGCTACACCGGGTCGTACGTCCGCTCGACCTGCTGCGTGCCGCTGCGGGTGCGGTAGGAGCGGGTCCAGGACGAGCCGGCGTCCGCCCGCGTGCGGCTGGAGACCACGTAGTAGTCCATCTGCGCGCGCTCGCCGGTGACGTCCAGGACGCCGTAGCCGTGCCGGTCGGTGTCGACCCAGTGGACGTGGCGGTTGGCGGCCCTGATGACCGGCGCGGCGATCGCGGAGACGGTGCCCTCGGGGACGTCCACGAGGTCGTCGAGGTTGTCGGAGGTCACCGAGGTGACGACGAACTCGGTGGCGGCCGAGGCGGACAGCGGGTAGGTCCCGGCGTCCACGGGCACGTCGTTGGCCCACGCCATGTGGATGTCGCCGGTCAGGAAGACGGTGTTGCGGACGGCGTTCGCGCGCAGGTGGGCGAGGAGCTCCCGGCGGTCGTCGGTGTAGCCGTCCCACTGGTCGGTGTTGAGGGCCAGGCCCTCCCGGGGCAGGCCGAGCAGCTCGGCGAGCGGCGCGAGCAGGTCCGCGGAGAGCGAGCCGACGGCGAACGGCGAGATCATCACCGAGTTGCCGACCAGCCGCCAGGTGGTGTCGGAGGCGGTCAGCCCGGCCTTGAGCCAGTCGAGTTGGGCGCGGCCGGTGAGCGTGCGGTCCGGGTCGTCGACGCCGCCGTCGCCGGCGGAGACCTGCTGGGAGCGGAAGGAGCGCAGGTCCAGCAGGGACAGGTCGGCGAGCCTGCCGAAGCGCAGGCGGCGGTAGGTGGTGCCCGCCAGCGCCGGGCGGACCGGCATCCACTCGAAGTAGGCCTGCTTGGCGGCCGCCTGACGGGTCGCCCAGGTGCCCTCGGTGCCCTCGGTGTGGTTCTCGGCGCCGCCGGACCAGGCGTCGTTGGCGATCTCGTGGTCGTCCCAGATCGCCACGACGGGAGCCGCGGCGTGCAGGGACTGGAGGTCCGGGTCGGTCTTGTACCTGCCGTGCCGGGTCCGGTAGTCGGCGAGGGTGAGGATCTCGTGCGCCGGCGCGTGCTGCCGTACGACCGTGCCGCGCGTGCCGTACTCGCCGGTGCCGTACTCGTAGATGTAGTCGCCGAGGTGCAGCCAGGCGTCGAGGTCGCCGCGGGCGGCGAGGTGGCGGTAGGGGGAGAAGTAGCCGGCCTCCCAGTTGGCGCAGGAGACCACGCCGAAGCGGAGACCCGCCACGGACGCGTCCGCCGCCGGCGCGGTGCGGGTGCGCGCCACCGGGGAGTCGGTCCCGCCGGCCGAGAAGCGGAACCAGTAGTCGGTGGCCGGTTCCAGACCGCGTACGTCGGCCTTGACGGTGTGGTCGGAGGCGGCGGTCGCGGTGACGGAGCCCTTCGCCACGACGCTGGTCAGCGCCTTGTCCCGCGCCACGAGCCACTCGACCTCGGTGTCCGGGCCGAGCCCGGAGCCGGGTATCGCCTCCGCGGTGGGCGTCACCCGGGTCCACAACAGGACGCCGTCGGGCAGCGGGTCGCCGGAGGCGAGGCCGTGCAGGAAGACGGGGGCCTCGGCGGCGCGGGCCGACGGCGCGGCGGCGAGCGGGCCGGCCAGGGCCGCGGTGGCGGCGGCGGCCTTGACGACCGAACGGCGGCGCGGCGCGGGCGGGCCGGCGCGTACGGGCAGTACCTCGGAACCCTCTGTCGAGCTGTGTCGTCTGGTCACGGGCGATGAGATTACTGACCAGTACGACGGAAGAGCGGGCGAACCGGCAAGAGTTCGCCCGCTCTTCGGCCGCGCGTCGGATCAGGCCGTGAGGGCCGCCTCGATCGCGGTGGTGAAGTCGGCCACCGTCATCGGCGCGTTCTGCCCGTCGGAGCCGGTCAGCGTCTTGCCGTCCATCTTCAGCGTCGGGGTGCCCGACACGCCGCTGTCGTCGAACGTCGCGGACATCTCCAGGGCCCACTTGTCGTAGGTGCCGTTCTTCACGGCGTTCTGGAACTTGGTGTTGCCCTTCAGGGCGGAGACCGTGTTCGCCACCTTGATCAGGTAGCTGTCGTCCTTGAACTTGTCGTCGGTCTCCTCGGGGTGGTACTTCGACGAGTACAGCGCGGTCTTGTACTCGAGGAACGCCTCGGGGCTGACGTTCAGCGCGGCGCCCAGGGCGCTCAGCGCGTTCTTGGAGCCCTCGCCGGTCAGGCTGTTGTCGAGGAAGGTGGCCCCGACGTACTGGATCTTGTACTTGCCGGCGTCGTAGTCCGACTTCACCGTCGCGCCGACGGTCTGCTCGAACTGGGCGCAGATCGGGCAGCGCGGGTCCTCGTACATCGTGAGCGTCTTCTCGGCGGTGCTCTTGCCGATGACGACCGTGGTGCCGTTCTTGCCGCTGGTGTTGGCCGGCTTGACCAGCTTGTCGTTCTTGGCCTCTTCCCAGTAGGTGGGCTTGTTGGCCTGGACGACGGCGTAACCTATGCCGCCGGCGATCGCCAGCACGCCGACGACCGAGCAGGCCACGACGACCTGCCGCTTGATCTTGGCCCGCTTGGCCTGGCGCTCACGTTCGAGGCGCAGCCGCTCCCGGGCCGCCGTCTTCGCCGCCTGGGTGTTCCGCTTGCTCATGTCGGTGTTCTCCCTGTGGGACGCGCACGGGAGGTGCGCGGGAAACGTGTGAGGGGACTGTCGTGCTCGGCTGCCGCGGCCACGGGCGTGGCGGCGGGCAGCGGGGTCGTTCAGACGAAGGCGACCGAGCGCGGCGGTCCCCGCCGTCCCAGGGAGTGCACGAGGATCCGGGCGCGGGAGGTGGCCGTACGGGGCGTGGGCCGCGGCGGACGGCGGGCCGCCGGGGCACGCCGTACGGTCACGGCGGAGACGGCCAGCAGCAGCGGACGGAACGTGGTCGCCGCCGCCGCTTCCAGCAGCCGGCCCAGCGCCCGCTCGCCCCGGCGCAGCCAGGCGGCCGCGGTCAGGCCGACGGTGATGTGCGCGGCGAGCAGCAGCCAGGCGGTGGCGGGGTCGGCGTGCGCGAGCACCCCGACCAGCCGGTCCGGGTCGGTGCCGGTGACCTGCGCCAGCGGGGTCCCGACCCGGGTGCCGTCACCGCACAGCACGTCCCAGCCGACCGAGGCCAGCGGCCCGGCGACCGGGCCGCCCGCACGGCCGTAGCAGACGTGCTGCCCGGTGGTGAAGACGGTGTCGGCGGCCAGTTCCAGCGGGATCAGCAGGCCGGCGATCCGCCCGAAGCCGCACTCGCGGCCCGCGAGGGCGTACGCGAGGACGAACACGGCGGCCGCGACGGCGGCCACCGTGTTGAGCGGCAGCGGGGCTCGGGACAGCAGGACGTGCGACGCGGTGCTGAGCGTCACGACGAAGGCCGTGAACAGCGCCGCGCGTACGGCTCTGAGTCGGGTCCCGGATATGTCCATGGCGGAGGAGAGTGTGTCACGCGCTCCTGTAAGGGACCGCTAAAGGGTCCCTGTGAGAGCCCTTTCCGTCACAGACCCGGAATCCGTCCGTTGCGGAACAGGTCGACGAAGATCTGGTGGTCCGCACGGGCGCGTGCGCCGTAGGAGTGCGCGAAGTCCACCAGCAGGGGCGCGAAGCCGTCCTCGTCGGCGGCGATGGCCGCGTCGATGGCCCGCTCGGTGGAGAACGGCACCAGGGACTCGCCGGAGGTGTCGTCGGCCGCCGCGTGCATCGCGGCCGTGGCCCGGCCCAGGTCGGCGACGACCGCCGCGATCTCCTCGGGGTCGTCGATGTCGCCCCAGTCCAGGTCGACGGCGTACGGCGAGACCTCGGCGACCAGCTGGCCCGCGCCGTCCAGCTCGGTCCAGCCCAGCCACGGGTCGGCGTGCGCCTGGAGGGCGCGCTGGGAGATCACCGTGCGGTGGCCCTCGTGCCGGAAGTAGTCGCGGATCGCCGGATCGGTGACGTGCCGGGAGACGGCCGGGGTCTGGGCCTGCTTGATGTAGATCACCACGTCGTTCTCCAGGGCGTCGCTGTGGCCCTCCAGGAGGATGTTGTACGACGGCAGGCCGGCCGAGCCGATGCCGATGCCGCGGCGCCCGACGACGTCCTTCACCCGGTAGGAGTCCGGGCGGGCCAGCGATGTCTCCGGCAGCGTCTCCAGGTAGCCGTCGAAGGCGGCCAGGACCTTGTAGCGGGTGGCCGCGTCCAGCTCGATGGAGCCGCCCCCGGGCGCGAAGCGGCGCTCGAAGTCGCGGATCTCGGTCATGGAGTCCAGCAGCCCGAAGCGGGTCAGGGAGCGGGCGTCGCGCAGGGCGTCCAGCAGCGGGCCCTGGGCGGTGTCCAGGGTGAACGGCGGCACCTCGTCGTCCTTGGCGCCGGTGGCCAGCGCGCGGATCCGCTCGCGGTACGCGCCCGCGTACACCTCCACCAGGTCGGTGATCTGGTCGTCGCCGAGCGCCTTGGCGTACCCGATGAGGGCGATCGAGGCGGCGAAGCGCTTCAGGTCCCAGGTGAAGGGGCCGACGTACGCCTCGTCGAAGTCGTTGACGTTGAAGATCAGGCGGCCGGTGGCGTCCATGTAGGTGCCGAAGTTCTCCGCGTGCAGGTCGCCGTGGATCCACACGCGCGAGGTGCGCTCGTCGAGGTACGGTCCGCTGAGCACCTGCCCGGCGCCCCGCCCGGTGTCCTCCCGGTCCAGGTCGTGGTAGAACAGCGCCGCCGTGCCCCGGTAGAACGCGAACGCCGAGGCCGCCATCTTCCGGAACTTCACGCGGAACGCGGCCGGGTCGGCGGCCAGGAGCGCGCCGAAGGCGGTGTCGAAGACGGCGAGGATCTCCTCGCCGCGAGGCTCGTCGTTGAGCTGCGGGACCGACATCGCGGGGTGCCTCCTGGTGCATGACATGTACGACAGCGTTTCTGTCGTATCCAACGGGCCGGGATGTGTGAAAGTGCCCACGGCCCTCGCAGTGAAGGTACGCGGGGGAGCCCTCGGGGTGTCAGTGGCGAGGCATAGACTTCGACGCTGACCCCCGGACTGTCCGCCGGTCCGTCGTCGTCTGTTTCCCTGGGAGGCCCCGCCGTGTCGAAGCCGCCGTTCACGCACCTGCACGTCCACACCCAGTACTCGCTGCTGGACGGTGCCGCGCGGCTGAAGGACATGTTCGACGCGTGCAACGAGATGGGCATGACCCACATCGCCATGTCCGACCACGGCAACCTCCACGGGGCGTACGACTTCTTCCACTCCGCGAAGAAGGCCGGAGTCACCCCGATCATCGGGATCGAGGCATACGTCGCGCCCGAGTCGCGGCGGAACAAGCGCAAGATCCAGTGGGGCCAGCCGCACCAGAAGCGGGACGACGTCTCCGGTTCCGGCGGCTACACCCACAAGACGATCTGGGCGGCGAACGCCACCGGTCTGCACAACCTCTTCCGGCTCTCCTCCGACGCGTACGCCGAGGGCTGGCTCCAGAAGTGGCCCCGGATGGACAAGGAGACCATCTCCCAGTGGTCCGAGGGGCTGATCGCCTCCACCGGCTGCCCCTCCGGCGAGCTCCAGACCCGGCTGCGCCTCGGCCAGTACGACGAGGCGCTGAAGGCGGCCGCCGACTACCAGGACATCTTCGGCAAGGACCGCTACTTCCTGGAGCTGATGGACCACGGCATCGAGATCGAGCGCCGGGTCCGCGACGGTCTGCTGGAGATCGGCAAGAAGCTCGGCATCCCGCCGCTGGTGACCAACGACTCGCACTACACCTACGCGCACGAGGCGACCGCCCACGACGCGCTGCTGTGCATCCAGACCGGCAAGAACCTCTCCGACCCCGACCGCTTCAAGTTCGACGGCACCGGCTACTACCTGAAGTCCACGGACGAGATGTACGCCATCGACTCCTCGGACGCCTGGCAGGAGGGCTGCCGCAACACCCTCCTGGTGGCCGAGCAGATCGACACCACCGGCATGTTCCAGGCCAGGAACCTCATGCCGAAGTTCGACATCCCCGAGGGCTACACCGAGGTCACCTGGTTCAAGGAGGAGGTCCGCCGGGGCATGGAGCGCCGCTTCCCGGGCGGCATCCCCGAGGACCGGCAGAAGCAGGTCGAGTACGAGATGGACGTCATCATCCAGATGGGGTTCCCGGGGTACTTCCTCGTCGTCGCCGACTTCATCATGTGGGCCAAGAACAACGGCATCGCGGTCGGCCCCGGCCGAGGCTCCGCGGCCGGCTCGATCGTCGCCTACGCCATGGGCATCACCGACCTCGACCCGATCCCGCACGGCCTGATCTTCGAGCGGTTCCTCAACCCCGAGCGCGTCTCCATGCCCGACGTCGACATCGACTTCGACGAGCGCAGGCGCGTCGAGGTGATCAGGTACGTGACGGAGAAGTACGGCGCCGACAAGGTCGCCATGATCGGCACCTACGGCAAGATCAAGGCCAAGAACGCGATCAAGGACTCCGCGCGCGTGCTGGGCTACCCGTACGCGATGGGCGACCGCATCACCAAGGCGATGCCCGCCGACGTCCTGGGCAAGGGCATCGACCTCAACGGCATCACGGACCCGTCCCACCCCCGCTACTCGGAGGCGGGCGAGGTCCGGGGGATGTACGAGAACGAACCGGACGTGAAGAAGGTCATCGACACCGCCAAGGGCGTCGAGGGCCTGGTCCGGCAGATGGGTGTGCACGCCGCCGGCGTGATCATGTCCAGCGAGACCATCACCGAGCACGTGCCCGTGTGGGTGAGGCACACCGACGGCGTGACGATCACGCAGTGGGACTATCCGAGCTGCGAGTCGCTCGGCCTGCTGAAGATGGACTTCCTCGGCCTGCGCAACCTCACGATCATGGACGACGCCGTCAAGATGGTGAAGTCCAACAAGGGCATCGACATCGATCTGCTGAGCCTGCCGCTCGACGATCCGACGACCTTCGAACTGCTCCAGCGCGGCGACACCCTGGGCGTCTTCCAGTTCGACGGCGGTCCCATGCGCTCGCTGCTGCGCCTGATGAAGCCCGACAACTTCGAAGACATCTCCGCCGTCTCCGCGCTCTACCGTCCCGGCCCGATGGGCATGGACTCGCACACCAACTACGCGCTCCGCAAGAACAAGCTCCAGGAGATCACCCCGATCCACAAGGAGCTGGAGGAACCCCTCGAAGAGGTCCTGGCCGTCACCTACGGCCTGATCGTCTACCAGGAGCAGGTGCAGAAGGCCGCCCAGATCATCGCCGGCTACTCGCTCGGCGAGGCCGACATCCTCCGCCGTGTGATGGGCAAGAAGAAGCCCGACGAACTGGCGAAGAACTTCACCATCTTCCAGGCCGGCGCCCAGAAGAACGGCTACAGCGACGAAGCGATCCAGGCCCTGTGGGACGTGCTGGTGCCGTTCGCCGGCTACGCCTTCAACAAGGCGCACTCGGCCGCGTACGGACTGGTCTCGTACTGGACCGCGTACCTCAAGGCGAACCACCCCGCCGAGTACATGGCCGCGCTGCTCACCTCGGTCAAGGACGACAAGGACAAGTCGGCCGTCTACCTCAACGAGTGCCGCCGCATGGGCATCAAGGTGCTCCCGCCGAACGTCAACGAGTCGGTGCACAACTTCGCCGCGCAGGGCGACGACGTGATCCTCTTCGGCCTCGAAGCCGTGCGCAACGTCGGCACGAACGTGGTCGAGTCGATCATCAAGAGCCGCAAGGCCAAGGGCAAGTACGCCTCCTTCCCCGACTACCTCGACAAGGTGGAGGCGGTCGCCTGCAACAAGCGCACCACGGAGTCGCTGATCAAGGCGGGGGCGTTCGACACCCTGGGGCACACCCGCAAGGGGCTCACCGCGCACTTCGAGCCGATGATCGACAACGTGGTGGCGGTCAAGCGCAAGGAGGCCGAGGGCCAGTTCGACCTCTTCGGCGGCATGGGCGAGGAGGAGAGCAGCGAGCCCGGCTTCGGCCTCGACGTCGAGTTCACCACCGAGGAGTGGGAGAAGACGTACCTCCTCGCGCAGGAGCGCGAGATGCTCGGCCTGTACGTCTCCGACCACCCGCTGTTCGGCCTGGAGCACGTGCTGTCCGACAAGGCCGACGCGGGCATCGCCCAGCTCACCGGGGGCGAGCACGCCGACGGCGCGGTCGTCACCATCGGCGGCATCATCTCCGGCCTCCAGCGCAAGATGACCAAGCAGGGCAACGCCTGGGCGATCGCCACCGTCGAGGACCTCGCCGGCTCCATCGAGTGCATGTTCTTCCCGGCGACCTACCAGCTGGTGTCCACCCAACTCGTCGAGGACGCCGTGGTGTTCGTCAAGGGCCGCCTGGACAAGCGCGAGGACGTGCCGCGGCTCGTCGCGATGGAACTGATGGTCCCGGACCTGTCCACCGCGGGCACCAACGCGCCGGTGATCCTCACCATCCCGGCCGTCAAGGTCACCCCGCCGATGGTCAGCCGCCTCGGCGAGATCCTCACCCACCACAAGGGCGACAGCGAGGTCCGGATCAAGCTCCAGGGCCCGACCAGGACGACCGTCCTGCGCCTGGACCGGCACCGGGTCAAGCCCGACCCGGCGCTCTTCGGTGACCTGAAGGTGCTGCTCGGCCCGTCCTGCCTGGCGGGCTGAGCGGACGACACGCGCGAGGGGCGCACCCGGCTCCGGGTGCGCCCCTCGGTATCCGGGCGGCCACAAGGCCCGTCACTCAGACGCTAGTTGTGACCGAAGCGCTTGCCGCGCCCCTTGCCGTGGGTGACGTCACCGGAGGTCACCTGGGTGGTGCGCTGTTCGTCCTGCGGCTCCAGCGTGGTCTGCTGGCCGCTCTGGCCGGTGCGCTCGGGCTGCGGCTGCTTACGGTCACGGTTCTTGTTCTTGGCCATGGGGATCTGCCTCCTGTTGGGGGTCTAGGGGCCAGGGCCGGATTCAGATTCACACAGCCCGACTTACCGCGCATGTCGGATAATTACCGTCTGTGACAGGGGTGGTCGGGGTGAACGACGCCGAAACGCCACGCCGAAGATCGAGTTCGGACCGTTAACCTCCGCGCCGTCGGGCAGACTCGAAGCAGGCCCTGAGCAAACCTCCCAGGAAGAGGGTGAGTCGTGTGGACCGCTGCATCGTCCTGGTGGACGCCGGGTATCTGCTGGGGGCCGCCGCGAGTCTCCTCGCCGGAGAGCCGTCGCGGTCCCGGATCACCGTCGACCACGCCGCCCTCGTCCAGGGACTGCGCGAACAGGCCGAGTCCGAGACACAACGGCCGCTGCTGCGCATCTACTGGTTCGACGGCGCCCCCGACCGCGTCCCCCAGCCCGAGCACCGCAGGCTGCGCGTGATGCCCCGGGTGACCGTCCGGCTGGGCGCCCTGACCCGCAGCGACGGCCGCTGGGCGCAGAAGGGCGTCGACGCCGCCATGCACGCCGAACTGACCGAGCTGGCCCGCAACCGCGCCTGTTCCGACGTCGTCCTCGTCACCGGTGACGGCGATCTGCTGCCCGGCATGATGGCTGCCAAGGAGCACGGCGTCGCCGTCCACCTGTGGGCCGTCCAGGCCGCCGACGGCGACTACAACCAGTCCGAGGACCTCGTCGCCGAGGCCGACGAGCGGCGCGTCCTGGACCGTACGTGGATCACCAAGGCCGTCCGCGCCAAGGACCTCGGCGGGATCTGCGCGCCGCCGCCCGTGCCCCGCCCCGAGATCGCCGCGATCCTCTCCGCGCCGCTGCCCGACTCCGGGCTCGGCCACGCCGACGGCCGCCACGCCGACGGCCGCCCGTCCGAGGAGAGCGACCACGCACCCGCGGCCCCCGCCGACGCGCCGCAGGAACGCGTCCCCGCCCCCAAGGGCGTCCCCACCCCCAAGGACCTCGCCGCGCTGCGCGCCCCCGGCCCGCAGGCCGTCCAGCACCCGGCGACCGCCACCCTGCGCTGGTCCTCCGACAAGGGCTGGGTCGACCGGCCCGGCGTCGCCGCCGAACCCTCCGAGGCCGCCTCGATGCCCACCCTCGCCCAGCTCACCACCGCCGAGCAGCGGTGGGCCGACCGCGAGGAGGACATCACCACTGTCGGCGGCGACCCGTACGAGGTGGGACAGGTCTTCGCCCGGCGGTGGATGGAGCGGCTCGGCGACCAGAGCCACCTCCAGAAGCTCTCCGGGATGTATCCGCGCATCCCCCACCGCATCGACGGCGAGCTGCTGCGGTACGCGGCCCGCTTCGGCCTGCTCGCGCACAAGGACGACCAGATCGACGAGCACGACCGCTACGCCATCCGGGCGGGTTTCTGGCGGGAGGTCGACGTGCGCACGGCCGCCGAGCACGCGCCCGCCGGGGACTGAACGGGGCACTCGGGACGCCCCCCGACGCGAGCGGCGGTCGCCGACCCCTTAGTCTCGTCCTTTGTGAGTACGCGCGCGGCACCGGCAGTCCGGCCCAGGGGCGAGGTCGTGTGTGCCGTGCGCGGTCTGACCAAGACCTACCCGGCGGTGCGGGCCCGGCGCGGCGCCCCCGCCACCCCCGAGGTACGCGCCACCGACGACGTACGGCTGGAGGTCCGGCGCGGGGAGATCTTCGGGCTGCTCGGGCCGAACGGGGCCGGCAAGTCCACCCTGGTCCGGCAGATGACCGGGCTGATGCGGCCCGACACGGGCAGTGTGGAGATCCTCGGGCACGACATCGTGCGCCACCCCGAGCGGGCCGCGCGCATCCTCGCCTACCTCGGCCAGGAGTCCACCGCCCTCGACGAGCTCACCGTCTCCCTCGCCGCCGAGACCACCGCACGTCTGCGCGGGCTCGACGTGCGGCAGGCGCGCCGGGAGCGGGACGCGGTGCTCGACGAACTCGGGCTGACCCCGATCGCCGGGCGGCCGCTGCGCAAGCTGTCCGGCGGCCAGCGGCGGCTGGCCTGCTTCGCGACCGCCCTGGTGGGGGAACGGCCGCTGCTGGTGCTGGACGAGCCGACCACGGGCATGGACCCCGTCGCCCGGCGGGCGGTGTGGTCCGCCGTGGACCGGCGGCGCGCCGAGCGCGGCACGACCGTCCTGCTCGTCACCCACAACGTCATCGAGGCCGAGACCGTCCTCGACCGGGTCGCCGTCCTCGACCGGGGCCGGGTCATCGCCTGTGACACGCCCGCCGGGCTCAAGGAACAGGTCGCGGGCGAGGTACGGGTGGAGCTGGTGTGGCGGGAGCGGGCACCGCTGGACGTGCCCGAGGTCGCCGCGCTGCGTGAACGCGCCGTGGAGTCCGGGCGCCGCTGGACACTGCGGCTGGCCCCCGAGGAGGCCCGCGCGGTCGTCGCCACCGTCACCGGCGGCGCCGCCTTCGCCGCGCTGGACGACTTCACCCTGGCGACGCCGAGCCTGGAGGACGTCTATCTGGCGCTGGGCGGCGCCGCGGGACAGGGACTGGTGAGGGCGTGAGCACGGCGGCCATCGCATCCGTACCGAACAGGACGACTGACGGAGTGAACTCCGAGAGGGAGAGCAACGCGACGTGAGTGTCGTACCCGCAGAGGTTCTGCCGGGCGGCGTCCGGGCCGTGGACGAGCAGCCGGTCCGGGCGGCGGCCGAGCTCGCGCCGCGTGCGCGGCTGTGGCCGTCGCTGGTCGCCGTGTACCGGGCGCAGCTGTCCCGCGCGCGCGTGGCACGCATTCCGCTGCTGTTCGTGGCGACGTTCCAGTCGGTCGGCATCCTGATCATGATGCGGGGGGTCGTGGACGGCGGGCGCGAGGCGGAGGCCGTGGTGGCCGGCTCGGCGGTCCTCGTCGTCGCCTTCGTCGCGCTGAACCTGCTCGCGCAGTACTTCGGGCAGCTCCGGGCGAGCGGGGGGCTGGACCACTACGCGACGCTCCCCGTGCCGCCCGCGGCCGTGGTGCTGGGCGCGGCCGGCGCGTACGCCTCCTTCACCGTGCCGGGGACGCTGGTGACGGCCGTCTTCGGGTGTGTGCTGTTCGGGCTGCCGCTGACCCATCTGTGGGTGCTCGCGGCGGTGATCCCGCTGGCGGGCGCCGCGCTGTCCGGACTCGGCGCGGCCTTCGGGCTGCTGGCGCCCCGTCCGGAGCTGGCCACCGTGCTGGGGCAGCTGGGGATGTCGGCGGCGCTGCTCCTCGGCGTGCTGCCGCCCGACCGGATGCCGGAGCCGGTGCGCTTCACCCGTGACCTGCTGCCGTCGACGTACGGCGTCGAGGCCTTCGCGCGGACCTTCCGGCCGAGCCCCGACTGGGCGTTCGTCCTGGGCGACCTCGCGGTCTGCGCGGGTGTCGGCGTCGTCTCGCTGGCCGTCGCCACCTGGGCCTACCGCCGGGCCGCCGTCCGGTGACGCGCCGCCGGGGCGGGCCTGGCACGATGTCAGGGTGACCGCACCGCTGACCCCGCCGCCGCCCCCGCACGAACCCTCCCCGCACCAGGCCTGGCCACCGGCGCCCGGCGGCCACCCGGGGACGGCCGGGCCGCCCGCCGCGTACGGCCAGGACGGGCCCGGGATGAGGACCGAGGTGCGGGAAGCCGCCGTGGTCACGGTGCTGGTCGCGCTCGGCGGTGTGCTGCTCGGCCTGCTGTGGGTGTGGCTCGCGCCGCGGGTGCCGCTGGTGGGGGACGTGGTGGACGGCGACTGGGTCGTCTACCTCAAGGACAGCGAGGGCGAGCAGGCCGTCGGCGTGGACGGTACGTTCACGCTGCTGGCGCTGGCCTGCGGCGCCGTGAGCGCGCTGGCCGTGTTCGCGTGGCGGCGGCGCGGCGGCGTGCCGCTGGTGGTCGGGCTGGCCCTGGGCGGTCTGCTCGGCTCGCTCCTGGCCTGGCGCCTGGGCGTCTGGCTGGGCCCCGCCGACGACGTCCTCGCCCAGGCGAAGGAGGCGGGCAAGGGCGTGACCTTCCCGGCCCCCCTCGAGCTGGCGGCGAAGAGCGCGCTTCTGACCTGGTCGGTCGCCGCACTGCTGGTCCACCTCGGCCTCTTGGCCCTGTTCGGGCCGCGCGACCCGGAGCCCTACGACGGACAGGGGCCGCACCCGAAGCCGTACCAGGGACCGTCCGCGTAAGGACCGGACGCCGACCGGGCGCAGCCGGGGACCTTCGGCGGCGGGACGCGGTGTGCGGACGCCCCGGGGGACGCCGGCCGGGTAGCCGGGTAGCCGGGTAGCCGGGTAGCCCGGTAGCCCCGGCCGCCCGGCCGGGACGCCCGGGGGCGCGGCTGTCTGGGCGGACGACTCACTGCTCGTCCTCGACGAGCTGAGCGGCGGCCGCTGCCGCGGTACACGGGCGGACCCGGCGCCACGCCGGCGGCCACCGTCCGGCAGCCATGCCGAGCCGGGCCCCCTGCGGGCGCCGAGCTGGACCCGTGCCGGGCTGGTGCCGGGGCGAGCCGAGCCCGTGCCGGGCCGGCGTCGAGCCCGCTCGGACGCTCGGACAGTGCGCTGCGGGCGTTCGCAGAGGCCGGCCTAAGCCGGAGCCGGGCCCCGCGCCGGAGCCGGGCCCCGCGCCGGAGCCGGGCCTCGCGCCG